>NZ_NOLK01000328.1:0-3051 GCF_002245985.1 Nostoc sp. 'Peltigera membranacea cyanobiont' 232 | reverse complement strand
GGCTGTGCTTATAAAACGCCCGTCAAAAACGCTAAAATCCAGTGAGCTACTCTTTTTTCTCAAACCCATACTCCACAATACTTTCAGGCTATCTTGCCCCTGGTGACAGCTTCGCTATATTTACCCCTAGTAGTAATTTGGTGCTTTAATAACACATCTAAACTTGTAGATTTTGGAGATTGCATTCAATATGGTGGAGGTGCGGCTTGCTCAAAAAGCTTTGACTCAAAATAGCAGCCTAAATAAGCTCTCCCTCGATGCGCCAGCAATTGCTACTACCAACTACGATTGAGATAACACCCGCTCTATATCTGGGTTTAGGCGAGAGTAACTTACTTGGGTAAGTTGCTTTAGTTTACTAATAATCTACAAGTATATTAAAGCAATCAACTTATTTAAATAATTATCTGACTGTACCTTAATTTATCTACTGCTGTAAATTACTTAATTTATAATAGCTCCACAGTGCTTGCCTTATTCCATCTAGGTCAGACACCAATTATGGTTTAGACGTTTATAGTCAGACACTTTTGAAATTTAGTAATTTACTTTAGTTTTCTTAACTTAATGCAGTAAGCTGCCAACGTGTATTAGTAAATTACTATTAATTTAACAGTATCTTACATTAATTTATTTTAAATTTAAGGTAACTGACTTTAAATTACCAATATATCACAAGCAGTATATGGCTACTAAAGACTGGTTAGACAATCACGCTAAAGTGACAGCATACCTTGACTTTGGACTCTACGCTAGTTTAGAGAAGTGGATGAAAACACACAAAATCAAGAAAGCGTCTCAAGCTCTCACAATTATACTTGAGCATTATTTAGAGGGCAATATTCCGATTGAAGTGATGCCAGAGAACCTCGAACAAGAGGTAAAGCAGCTTAAGGTGAAAGCCACCGAAATCGATGGTCTAGAGGCAACTGTAGCCGAGCAACAAAGGGAGTTCAATGATGAAATTAACTCCCTCAGAACGGAAATCGACGGACTACGGCAAGCGTTAATAAACGCTGGATTATCATCTCTCAGAGAGAGGGTAGAGGACATCCCCAGAGGCAAAATCAAATTCTCATATTCTGATCATGATGCTAAACAGGGGCTAACCAAGACTGACCTGTGTGAGCGGATAAATATCAACGGCAGTCAAATCAATCAATGGGCAACGATGCTTAACCTTGACCCTGATGAGTACCTATTTGAATTGACTGGGTGGAAGAAACCCCTTCAGGCTCGGCGGTACTTCCCGGTGTTGGAGAATGAGCAAAAGCAGCTAAATAATAAGGTATAAATACGAGGTTATTTCGGCTTTGAAGTAAAAACCCTGCTATCATGCGACTACAGCAGGTTTTGCAATCAGACTAGTTTTTTGCTTCAAAGCGCGAATGGGTAGGTGTTGGCGAGAGGGGGGGTACAAAAATGGCTGTATTGCCCTATATGTAAGCATTTGAAAGCGAGTCCATGACTCAAGCATCCGCGCACCTTATCTAGACTGCCTTCCAGCAATCTACACCTAGCCAATCTACAAACCATCGTGTTATGATTTTTGCATTCGCGCAACCGAACCTTGAAAACCAAATAATACAAAGCTTCCAGACCTAAGCCATTGCAATTAACTAAAATCCCTATTAGGGATTGAAACTCCTGTGTTACGAAACCTCTGTAAACAATGCAATCACATTGCAATTAACTAAAATCCCTATTAGGGATTGAAACAAAAGCATAAAAACGGCTACTAACCCAGACGTATATTGCAATTAACTAAAATCCCTATTAGGGATTGAAACGTGAAAGAAAATTAGCTTCAAACCTAGATAGCGCGGAATTGCAATTAACTAAAATCCCTATTAGGGATTGAAACAGGATTAGAAGCTACAGACCTAGAAGCTAGTCCATTGCAATTAACTAAAATCCCTATTAGGGATTGAAACAATGATCTTGATTACATTCTTGAATGGCTTGTAATATTGCAATTAACTAAAATCCCTATTAGGGATTGAAACACTGCATACCACCACACCCAAAACTACTTTTTATCAATCAATAAATACATTGCGGGTTTTGGAGCTATGCCGTCACTAAGCCACTCATAAAAAGACAGGATCATCGCCCGGCATACACTCCAAAACCCCCTCGTTCATTAGGACTCAGTATCTTCAAAAACCATTGGTTTCAGGTTGGTTGTGCGCTTAGAAATGCTCTTTAATAAGAACTTACTTATATGAGCCAGTCCAAAAAATGTACCTATGCCATCACTAGCATTTAAATAAAATACATAAGGAGAATCATCTCCTTCTTCTTGAGCAAACTCTTTCAAATATGTTATGTACTTTGAAAAGCAATACTTTAAATTCAAGGGGTGAATATATTTTGATTGTTTATTTGACCACATCTCATAAATTTCTGATTCATCTAGCCAAATCTGACCATTCTGTAAAATGAACCTTCCCGCCGCTTCTAATGTTTCTTCAATCCATTCATTTGTAAATTTTAAATCGGGAAATTGTTCAGAGGCAGCCAAGAGAACAGGTAAAGGAACACTCCATACGGTTCTAAACTGCACAAAAGGAGGTTGATGTACTACTGTATATCCATTCGTGATTGTACCCCAGTTTGAGATTGACCATTCATACCAATTTTGTTCACCTGGATACATCTGTTGTTCTTCCGTTCCTAAATCACCCTGAAAAACATCTGGCGGCATTGGTACAAAAGCATGGAAATCAAATAAGCTTTGATTAGTATTTGCTTGCTCAAAAAACGCCTTCACAGATTGATTACTTCCCTCAACAGTTAAATAATTTTCAACAGAGTTAGACACGTTTTTCTCTCCCGAATAAATTCTGAAAAGCACTGATTAAACTCAAGTCGCAAGTGACTCTTTCGCTGTCGCAAGTAAGTTTTGTAACGGGGATTTAGACCAGGGTTAGCGCGTCTCAAACCCTATTGACAAGCGAACTTGCCCGATCAGCAATCAAGTTGGAAACAAAGTGGCACTATCCGAGCTAGGGTAATATTTAATCCATTTAGTTGCAAGCTCAAAGTAAT
>NZ_NOLK01000327.1:0-3125 GCF_002245985.1 Nostoc sp. 'Peltigera membranacea cyanobiont' 232 | reverse complement strand
AGTTTGGGTTACATATTCTTCTTTTTCCATTGTCGAAGAAAGTAAATCAATTTTCATATCTTCCTTTTCAATGTTTTCTCCAGAATTAGAAAAACTGGGGCGGGTGGGGCGGAAGTCTTACCAGGCAAGGAAGAATGGGGCGGTAACTGGGGCGAAACTGGGGCGGTTAGCTCTCAAACTGGGGCGGTTAGCTCTCAAACTGGGGCGGTTAGCTCTCAAACTGGGGCGGGTAGCTCCCCAAGTTGTGCGGAAAAGCTAGAAAGTGGTGCGGGTCAATCGGACTCTGTGCCATCTTCTTTTGATTCCAAGGTTTTAGCCTCAGAAGCGATCGCTTGTATCCTGGAATCCCCCAATCCAAGTTGGGAGGTAATTAAGGATATTTTGGGTGAAATGGAAATCGCTTCTTATTCGGAACTGCATGGGTTTTTGACCTTGGGGGAATTCGCCCAACTTGAGATGCTAGTACGAGCTTCTGATCGTGAGGTTGATCTTTAGTACTACAAGAGGGACTGTCACGGTGATGCCCAATACGAGAGTCAGCCCTGACTGGCGCTCACGTCAAATTAAGGTTTTGGGGCGCGTAGGCGGTCAAATTGGCATTAATTATCTATGGGACATATTGTCATGGGAGAATCGATTTGACTTAGCGTTATCTGTGAACAAGCGCAAGGTAGGGTAGTCCAATAAATTTCTGGGTTACTAGAATGAGCGTCTACTAATGAAGGAGGACTGATGAATCCCAATACAAAGGAACTGATCCAACAACTAGGGCAACAGTACGAAGGTGCTGTGATGAAACCCTTGTATACGGCTGTGGTCACTGTAAACCCAGGGCAAGAGGGACATGCACGGGTGTCGGGTCATGCCCGTAGTGACGATGGCTTACTCGACTTGAACCTTGCGTTTCCTACTAAACTTGGTGGACAGGGGCAAGGAACTAATCCAGAGCAACTTTTTGCAGCAGGTTATGCAGCCTGCTTTCATGGGTCACTGGCTTTGGTTTCAATAAAAGCTGGTATTGATGCTTCAACTGCCACGGTTACATGTGCTGTAACCATTGGCAGAGATCCAGCGGATGGTGGATATATTCTGTCCGCAAAATTAACTGTTGCTCTTCCTGGGGAAGACCGAGAGAAATCTGAACAGCTGGTTGCCCAAGCACACAAGCTCTGTCCCTACTCGAAAGCTATTCATGGCAATGTTGATGTGGAGGTGACGGTAGCTTGAATCATCTGGACATCATTGATGTTGATAGCTTTCGCAATAACTCTTGAGTGGAGCGACTCTCAACGTCAGAATGGGGATCGTAGCGCGGTAGACTGTCCCGTTTGTAGTCCATTTTCCCGACAGTATTCATTCTCTCAAACACCTGCTACTTCGTGAACCACCCACCTCAATTAAGTCGCGCTTATCTTTCATCTGCCAAAAAACTCTCTACAGAGAGCGATTGATAAATTTGGCTTATATAAAGGGGTGAGTAGCTTATTCAATTGTCTGTACTGGCTTCTATACCAAGAGTTGATAGAATCTTTGCTATCAGTGATATCAACTGTAGGAATGAGAAAAAAGTTGAGAATAATGATAATTAGGAGACACCCATGTCAGATTCACCGTTCACCTTAACTGTCAGTAAAGGGCGCAACCATATTGCTGCTCCGAGCGATCGCGTCACATATTTCATTTCTAATTCTGAGCTTGATTTTGTTGAAAACGAAGTAGGTTACTTAGCAGGGCCACCTCTGCATTTACATCCCTATCAAACAGAAATTCACTACCTGATTCAAGGCAAACTGCGCTATCACATTGGCGAGGAAATCCTTGAACTAACCAGCGGTGACTCCCTCTGTATTCCCAAAAACACCCCACACGCCTGGATCAATCTGTACTCAGAACCCGCCCGGATTGTGGCTATCCTAACACCAGGAGGCTCGGAAGGCTTTTTCCAAAGCACTGCCTCAGTCGCACTAGAGCCAGCCGCCCTGATAAAACTCGCTCAGGACTATGGTGTCGAAATTCTCGGCGCACCGTTAGCCGTCAGCATGGCCAACTCAGACCCATGATTCGTATATTTAAAATGCCATATTTAGCAGCAATCTTAAAAATTTCTTCGCGCTTTGCTTGAAGTTTTGCCAAGCGCATGTTTCGGTATAAGGATTTTTGTATATATGCCTATAGTAACAAGATATTTCTCGATGCCTTGGGCGCTCACTGACTGTTCAAAATCGCTTTACAACAACTGTTCAATCTACTAACACCTCACTGAAGAAAGTAACAAATGGCAGATGACCCGACCATTGCTCACAATGCATTTAAGGAATTCGATCGCAACAGATTCTCTCTTGTTGCTGAAGGATATGATCAAGCGATCGCTGTTGTGACTTCTCAGGCGAATGAAGCCATATTGGATGCCGTAGGAGCCAAGTCTGGACTGAGATTGCTGGATGTAGCTTGCGGGACTGGGTGGCTCAGTGCCGCAGCAGTAAAGCGGGAGGCTATCGTAACTGGATTAGACTTTGCAGAGAATATGGTGGCCATTGCCAGAGTGCGATGCCCTAAAGCCCAATTTTATAACGGGGACGCTGAGAACCTGACTTTCGAGTCGAGCCAGTTTGAGGCAGTCGTTTGTAGCTTGGGCATCCTCCATTTCCAAAACCCAGAACGGGCGCTAGCCGAATCCTTTCGTGTACTCAAACCTGGAGGGCGCTATGCCTTCACCTGCTGGACACCGCCAACGCGTAATCCGTTCATGGCTCTGATACTGGGTTCGGTGCAGACTTATGGCAGCACGGATGTGGATCTACTTCCTGCGCCGCCTCTGTTTCGCTTTGGCGACCCCACAGAATGCGCTCATGTCTTGAATGGGGCGGGGTTTACTGAAGTGTCTGTCACCGAATTGCCTATAAGGGACTTCCAAAGAATAAATTATTCCAAGAAAAACAAGAGACAGGTTTTATCAAGAATGATAATCATTTTAAGGGGGGAGAAAAGGGGTTGCCCTGGGCAACCCCTTTTCTCCCCCTCATCTATGCATGAAGAATCTATACACTTGTCGTCTGCTTTGAAGTTAAACAGTGTAAATTAGTATGTTTTGTAGCTAAATAAATGCTGTTATTAAAATCAAATAA
>NZ_NOLK01000326.1:0-3132 GCF_002245985.1 Nostoc sp. 'Peltigera membranacea cyanobiont' 232 | reverse complement strand
ATCGATGTAAGTCAGCCCCTTGACGATAGACTTGGCACATCTTTGTATCACCACTAAGCCGAGCCATAATTCGTAGTTCAATTTGGGAGTAATCGGCTTTGATAATTTTATAGCCAGGGGCAGCAATAAAGCAGCTACGGGCAGCTTCATCACGAGGAATATTTTGTAGAGGAGGTTTGCGGCAAGAAAATCTACCGGATTTTGCCCCTAATTGATAATAGTTAGGATGAATTCTCCCAGTTTTGGGGTGGATATGCTGGGGTAGTTTCTCGGTAAAAGTGCCGATAATTTTGGATAGACGGCGGTAATCTAGCAATGCTTGAATTATGGGATATTGTGCAGCTAAAGAAACTAATTTACTTTGATTAGTTGAGTTAATTTTGATCCCAATAGCTTGTAAAGCAGCCAAAACTTGCTGAGGTGAATTCGGGTTTACTGCATCTGTCAGTTCTGGCAGCAATGACATCTGAGAACTAGCAATACGGAGTTGCTTGAGTTGCCTTAAAGCATCTGTTTTTTCAGCTTCTAGTTTTGCACCCAGTATCTGCCATCGAGACAAGTCAAATAGCATCCCGTTAAGTTCCATTTGAGCTACAACAGGCATACACTGAAATTCCAGTCGGGCAATTTTGAGTAACTTTGCCTGTTTTAACCTCTTGAGGAGAATTGGGTAAAGGTCAAGTAATATGGCAGCATCTACGGCAGCATAGTGCAATTGAACCGATTTAAGAGGTTTACACCAATCGCTGATTTGTTGAGTTTTATCTAGTTGAAGCTGTAATAGTTTTTTAACTATATTTTGTAAGGATGAGCTTGTTTTCAATCCTGCGGTTAGAACTTTATAAGCAAGTTGGGTATCAAAGAATTTACTGGAGGGTTGAAGTCCTGCGAGTGTGAGAAATTGCCAGTCGAACTTGGCATTATGAGCAATTTTGACAGCAGAGTTACAGAGTAGTTTTTTGAGCAGTTGGCGATCGCTTTTGGGAATAGCTGGTAAATCAATTAGCACTACCGGATAGTTTGGTGCAGCTATTTGAATCAGTCTAATAGAATCAGTTAGAGGGTCAAGTCCTGTTGTTTCACAATCTATGGCTAAAATTTCTGCCTGAAACAGACCTTGGAGAGCAGAATTAAGAGTTGAAACATTGGAAACAAGAGTATATTTGGGGGTAAAAATACTGGAATTATTTGTATTTATTAAGCCTGTATTCATAATGAATTAAATTTGAATTTATCACCTAGAAGCGATAGCTTGTATATCTAGCAACTTCAAAATATTTAGTTTTTTACAAAGATTTGAAAACCTATTAAAGAGAGGTAATACTATAGCGGTGTGCAGTTAAGGGAGATACAAAAACTTTGCTGGAAAGATTATACAGCAAGTACTTTTGTCTTCTCATTCGAGCGATAACCGCCATATCGATATTCCTCTCTTTATATGATTAACTGACTTGACGTTTATCTGTTTTTGCAATGTTAGAATGCTGAATATTTTCTCGAACAGATGTCAAAGCAGTAGGAGCCAATTCTCTAATAATGGGTGTGACAATTTCTGGTGCCAGTTCTAAACGATGCTTAATCTGTGCTTGCAACCAGGCTAAAGGAACACATTTATTGTTGACTTTTTGTTTGATAATTAAGTCAGGATTGGATTTTGAAGCTTTTTTTATGGCAGTGGCAATTTTTCTAGCTGTTCGTAAATCAATTTTGTCTACATCAATGCTAACAAAGTTATTTGGTTGAGGTTCGGGTTTTGATGTAATACGGTTAGTTGATTGATTTTGATTTTCCCAGTTGAGAGATTTCTTAATATCACTAGATTCAATGTGTGATTGTTCAGATGTTGTGTTGTTGGTATAGGATTCAACATTGAGTGTAAATTCATGCCATAAATGGACTATTCCCACAACGAAATCAACGAGCATCACAATGGCATATAAGGCTGTAATTCCAATGATGAGATGATTTAAAATCTCTTGAATTTCTTGAGTATTCATGATGACTAACTTGAAAATTTATGTTCATAATTAAAGAAGCGATCGCTTCCATTTAACAGAAAAATCCTCAGATGAAAATTTGAATAGACTGAGGATTTCTGGAAAATTCAAAACAAGCTAATTTGCACAGTTGAATTTGATGAAGGTTTAGGAGTTGGAGTGCTTTGGGTTGAGTCTAAGTTAGGCTTGGCATTAACATTACGCTTACCCCATCCCTCTTGTGCTGCGTGTTTAACTATGCTGCGTCGAATTGACCTGCTAAGATAGTTGAATTCATTTTTTACCTGATTAAAATGAATGATGCGATTATTGTTCGCATTGTTCGTAGCACCATCACCTAGAAATTCATAAAAACTCTTGCAACCCTTTGGTAATTTATCGTATTTGGTTAAAACTTCATTACCTGCCCAAAGATAAAGGTCAGCGTAGTCTCTATGCAGAGGTGCTTCGTAAGTTGCTGGCATCATGTAGGTAAGAACTTCTGTGGCTGTGCTGGAAACACCAACCTGATCCTGTTCGTATTCAGTGAAGATAAGTTTCAATCGCTCCTGAATACAAGCAAACTTCAGCCATTGGGGAATCGTATCACTCCAAGGACTGCGATGAATTACCAATGGCCCTGCAAGGTAGCGAACATGGTGTAGGGAAAATTCAGCTATTTCCAAAAGACTTGCTAATAATTCTTTTGGTGTATTTAAACTTGCCAAAATTTGCAGCATTTTTCGGGTGTTGTCTGGCAGTTTGGTACTATTACCATCACTGATTTCTGCCATTATTTCTGGTGAAATTAAATTCATTTGCTCCATTTGTCATCTCGATATGAGCGCATCACCAAAAATAGCCAATCGGCTAAAAAATTAATGTCCAATAGGTGAAGGCTGATATTAGATAATTCTTTTTATGCTGGCATTGATACAGGTTTTTTAGGTAATGCCAATGAATAACGAACCCACAATTAACCAAAATCTTGATACTGACGACAGTAGTAATTATCAGTCTGGCAGTGGCTATCAATCTTTATGTTACGGTGTTGAGCAATTAAGTTCTGGAGATAGTAGTAATCCCTTGCAAGCAGACCAATTTAGGGATGGTTATCAAGAGAATATTTTTGAAATCAATCTTGGGGATACACCTT
>NZ_NOLK01000325.1:0-3179 GCF_002245985.1 Nostoc sp. 'Peltigera membranacea cyanobiont' 232 | reverse complement strand
TTCCATCCTTGGGCATTTAATCGAATTATGTGGGCGCGATCTCTTGTTCGTTGAGGAACTGTTGTCGCTGACCGCAACTCCAAAAGCGTCAAATCTTCTAAATCTGTTAATCTAACTCGCAATGGAGGAGACATCTCGTAGTACCTGTTTTTTAGACCTTCTCTATCTTATATTTAATTGTAACCACCTACTTACAACCCTTCCCCATAACTCGGACAGTTTTCCAATTTACAGGTGAGTCTCACTTATAAAGAGTTTATTAACTTGATAGTTACCTATTTATAAGGTAAATAACGACAGCTTAGTTTCTATACAATATTAAGCTTAACTATTTTAAAAAGAAATAAAAATTAATTTTGTTCGTGTTTGATTACTATATTAGTTGGTATCTTACTCAATAAGTTGGTATTATCTTCATTAGATTACACAGATATACTTATCCATTTGGAAAAACGCAAATCTAACAAGAGGTTTGCGGCTAACTTTGGCGTTAGGATTTATTAGTTTTTAATATGAGTTATTAAAAACTAGCTATTTAGTAGCGTTTGGTAAGGAGTTGAAAGTTTAACGATAGAACCGTTTTTATTTTTATCTAACAGAATCTATTGTCAAATTGCTCAATTTTGGCGATAACGATACTAATTTCTGGTAAACAAACAGCTTTGAGCAAAACAATCTAGTTTTTTCAATATTCAATAGTAAACGGAGAAATATTTTATGCGTTTTACCCGCACGATACCCATTGCGTCTTTAATGCTATCGATACTGGTTTTATGGCAGCCTACTTTAGCTGACTCAAGAGGTAGTCTTCCCTCAGAAAAAGAAGAAAAAACACCTTCTGTCTGGAATAAAAATAAGTGTCTTGGAGGTGATTCGCAAAGTTTTCGCTTGGGTGGAGAACTCAATAATCCAGCCACTTATAATTTGCAAAAACTGCGAAATTTACAAGATGCTTTAAAAAAACAAAATCCAGCATTAGTTACTGAAGTTACTGTGAGCTTTCAAACCGGCTCAGGGCCACGAACAGAAACATACTATGGAGTCCCCCTATGGGAATTGATTAATAATCCGAAAGCCGGAGGTGGTCTAAAACCTGGGAATTCTGGGGTAAATAGTAAAAACTCTTTTCTGAGGCAATATGTTCTAGTTGATGCCACAGATTGCTATGGTGCAGTCGTAGCTATTGGTGAAATTCAACCTAACTTTGAAGGGAAAACAGTGCTAGTTGCATTTGCAAAAAAAGGTAGTGATGGTAACGTCGTGCCTTTAACAGATGAAGGATTTGCTCGTTTAGTAGTTCCAGGTGACAAAGCTGGAGGTCGTTACATTAGTAATGTGACAAATATCGTCATATTATCTGCTCCTCCTTCTCCTTTGAAACCAAAATATTTCTGAAAACCCGTCTGATTAAAGATACCTACAACGGAGAGTTCATTTTCTAATACCAGTCTGATATTTAAGTTATTCTGTAAGGCTGAAGATATCTCACTAAATGAGGATAATCCAACAATCTCATAGTTGTTAGTATTACTCAGTTCAGAATTATCTTATAACTAGGGAGGATCAAAATATGGAAGTTAGCGCTCGTAATTCCTTAAAAGGAACTATTAAGAAAATTCACGCAGGAGCAGTCAACTCTGAGGTCATATTAGAAATTGGGCCTGGGGTGGAAGTAACTGCAATTATTACCAAGGAATCAGTAGAGCATCTCCAACTTCAAGAGGGAAAACAAGCGATCGCTGTGATTAAAGCGTCGGATGTCATAATTGCTACAGAATAGCTCGAAATGAGTAGATAAGTTGTGGCGATCCGCTCATAGAGCGATCGCTACGACTATACAACTATTTACGAATTTTCCGAGCAAGAACGGCTACTACACATCAGACAAGAAGGATCGCGATAAGAATGTCGTTTGGCAAATTCCATTCGCATCAAGTCAATTGTCAGCAGTTGTGACAATAGGGGTTGACTAAACTTAGTAATCAGCTTTATTACCTCTAATGCACTAAGACAAGCTAGTGTCCCAGAAACAGCACCGAGAACCGCGAACCCACGCTGATTCCAATCCGGCTTTTCTGGAAACAAGCATGATAGACAAGGAGTGACACCAGGAATAATGGTTGTCAGGTAAGCTTCCATTCCGTCCATTGCAGCTTCCACCATTGGTTTTTGCCAGCGCACGCAAGCCTCATTGAGTAAGTTCCGCTCTGTGAAGTTGTGGGCACAATCAACAGCTATATCAGCAGATTGCACTAAAGAGTCTACATTCTCTTTTGTAACGTAATCATGAACTGCTTCCACCCGAATATCAGGATTAATAGCTTGCAGAGTTTCTCTGGCTTTGAATACTCTTGGCTTACCTACCCAATCATTTGTCATTAGAACCTGACGATTCATATCATCCAGCCGTAAGTCACCACCCCGAACTAGGATTAGCCGCCCAACACCCGCTACTGCCAAATATAGCGCTGATGTACCGCGTAATCCTCCTACACCTGTAACCAAAACCGTTGCAGACTTCAAGCGCTTTTGTGCTGCCTCTCCAAAATTGGGAAGCATCATTTGGCGGTGATAGCGTTCTAACTCACTGGGTGTTAAGTTCATCGCTTTTTAATTCTTTATCAGTCGTAAAATTTACCACCTAGTTGGTAGCAAGTATTGTAGTTGTCTATACACTTTTCTGATTTTTACCTGTAAAGTTGGTATTTATTCCAGGCACTATTAAGGAAGCTATGTGCAAATATAGCGATGTCTACGACGGGCAAAGAATACTTGGAACAATTTACCAGGGCTTAGTCATCAAAGGGTAAGCTTTTCGGCGGTGTCAAAGGACTCGTGCGTATATACTACCTCGCCCTACTGGTGCGATCGCAATCCTATGCAGATATTTGGTGATGTGGCTAATAGACTAAATAGCTTTGGTTTAGCTTATCTACATAATATTATTGATAGGAAAATTGTAGTAACCAGTTACCTACCGTAGGCGTAGCCCGTCGTAGACATCGCTTTAAACCCGTATTTCTCACAAGCTTCAGGCGTTTGATGGAGCAGAGGGGAATAGAAAATTCTGTTCATTGGACATTAGATGTTACCTTTCATGAGGATGAGTCCCGAATTCGTTCTCTGCACAGCCCACAAAACTTTGCTTTACTACGTCGTATTGCCCTGAATGCATTAGA
>NZ_NOLK01000324.1:0-3292 GCF_002245985.1 Nostoc sp. 'Peltigera membranacea cyanobiont' 232 | reverse complement strand
CTCTTTTAGCGTTTTTAGTAACCGTTCATTCTGCTCTTTAGAAAGATGGTTTTTTGCTGGCATAGGTGGCTGACAATAAAATAATTACTTCATCTCATATTATACAATCAAGCTGCGTAACAGCTTAGTAAAGATTAGCGAGGCTAATCTTTACTTAATTAGCATTTGAAGAGTTAACTTGACTTTAATTATGGGAACTATCATACATAAGAACTACCAAAATCTATTAGAAAACAACATTCAGACAAGTATTAATGTTTAAATTAATTGCTCACATCCCTGACTATAGTATTACAAGTTTAATTTATGAAGCTGCTGCCACAGTAATTTATCGAGCAGACTCCAAGGCTAACAGACATTCAGTTATTATCAAACTACTCAAAGCAGAGTATCCGACTATCAAAGAGATTGCTCAACTCAAGCACGAATACGAAATTATCCAAAACCTGAATATTGCAGGTATAATTAAAGCCCATGAATTAATCAGTTATGACAACGGCTACAATAATGGTCTAGCACTGGTTTTAGAAGACTTTAGTGGAGAAACTTTAAAACACCAAATATCTACTACAGGAATTGAACTGACAAAATTTCTTAATATTGCCGCTCAAATTACTGAAACTTTGGGAGAGTTACATACCCACCATATTATCCATAAGGATCTTAAGCCCGAAAACATTCTTTATAACCCCAATACCGAAAAAATAAAACTGATTGATTTCAGCATCGCCTCGCTGTTATCAAAAGAAAGCCCAGAAATTACTAGCCTCAACCTTGTAGAAGGAACACTGGCTTATATGTCGCCAGACCAAACCGGACGTATCAACCGAACCTTAGATTATCGTACAGATTTTTACTCATTAGGTGTCAGTTTCTACGAAATGCTGACGGGTCAACTTCCCTTCCCCAATGCTCAAGACTCAATGGAGTTGGTGCATTGTCACATTGCAAAAATTCCAGTAGCTCCGCACCAGATTAATTCTAATGTACCATTGGCAATCTCTGCGATCGCAATGAAACTTCTGAGCAAAACTGCTGAAGACCGTTATCAGAGTGCTTACGGGTTAAAGGCTGATTTAGAGCAAGCAACGATACAACTGCAAACAAAAGGTAGTATTGACCTTTTTAGCCTAGGCCAGCAGGATTTTTCGCATCAATTCCAAATAGCTCAAAAACTTTATGGTCGGGAAGTAGAAGTAGCAGCTTTAATGGCTGCCTTTGAAAAAGTTACCCTTGGTTCGAGCGAAGTTGTCTTAGTAGGAGGATATTCAGGTATCGGCAAATCCTCACTAGTTAACGAAGTTCATAAACCGATTGTCCGGCAGCGAGGTTACTTTATCGGTGGCAAATTTGACCAACTCAAGCGAGATATTCCTTATGCTTCTTTGATTCAAGCATTTCGAGAATTGATGCGACAGCTGTTAGCTGAAAGCCAAGCCAGAGTTGAGGTTTGGAAAAATAAATTACTACGAGCATTGGGAGTTAATGGTCAAGTTATTATTGATGTCATCCCGGAAGTAGAACTGATTCTTGGACAGCAAGCGCCTGTACCGCAGTTGGGGGTTGCTGAGTCTCAAAACCGTTTTAATCGGGTGTTTAAACAATTTATCCATGCCTTTACTGCTGTTGGACATCCCTTAGCGCTCTTTTATGACTCTGATTAAAGAAAAAAATATAGGTTGGGTTGAACAAAGTGAAACCCAACAAAACCAAGGATTTTTCGTGTTGGGTTTCGTCCCTCAACCCAACCTACTCGTAAATTTATCAAAGCCTTAAAAATCAAGGGTTCTGAATTTTTATTTAACGAGAGTAATAGAAGAGCGTTAGTACTGTTTTTAGATGACCTCCAATGGGCAGATGCCGCCTCTATCAACCTGGTCGAGAATCTGATGACTGACCCAGAAAGCCAGTATCTATTGCTGATTGGGGCTTACCGAGATAACGAAGTTAATGCCACCCATCCACTGATGTTAATGCTAGAGACAATTCAAGCATTTGGGGCAACGGTTGAAGAGTTACTTTTGAAGCCATTAGCTGCACCTCATATTACTCAACTTCTAACTGACACGTTCAATTGCGAATCATCTCAGGCAGAAACTTTAGCTGATTTGCTATTTCAAAAAACCCAAGGTAATCCCTTTTTCTTAACTCAGTTACTAAAAGTACTGCATCAAGATAATCTTTTGACATTTGATTATCGTTCGGGTTTCTGGCAGTGGGATCTCAACAGAATTCAGTCACAACCCATTACCGATAATGTGGTAGATTTAATGGTGAATAAAATTCAGAGATTGTCAGAACCAACGCAGCAAGTTTTACGATTAGCTGCTTGTGTTGGCAACCGATTTAATTTAGAAATTCTAGCTGTAGTCAACGAAAAATCTCCATCAGCAACAGCAATTGATTTATGGTCAGCTTTACGAGCCGGATTAATTCTTCCTTTGAGCGATACTTACAAAATTCCTCAGTTGTTAAATCAGTCGGAATTGGCAACATACTGCAATACTGCTGTACAAGTTGACTATAAATTTTTGCACGATCGCGTTCAGCAAGCTGCCTATTCTTTAATTCCAACCGACCAGCAAAAACAAGTACACCTGAAGGTGGGAAAATTACTATTACATAATACTGAAAAATCCCAATTAGAAGAACATATTTTCGAGATCGTCAACCATCTCAATGCTGGCAGCTCATTGATTGTGGAACCAGCAGAAAGATATGAACTGGCAGAATTAAATCTGAAAGCAGGTCAACGGGCAAAATCATCTTCGGCGTTTGTAACTGCACTCAAATTGCTAGAAACAGGGGTGAGTTATCTACCTGAAAATAGCTGGCAGGATAATTATTTACTCACGTTAACTTTATATTTACAATCTGGAGAAGCCGAATTTTTAAATGGAAAATATGAGGAAGCTTTGCTGATTTTTGAGCAGACTTTCAGCCAGGTTCAAACTACTCTTGATATGTGTCGGGTGAATGAATATCGGATTATGTGTTATCGGATGGAAAATGATTTAAACTCCGCATATAAAATTGGGCTAAATACCTTGGAACTTTTAGGCTTGGAGTTTACAGCTTATCCTGATGATGCATATCTGTTAGAAAAACTTAATCAAACCAAAAAAGTTATTGGCGATCGCACAACTTTTAGTCTCGCAGAACTACCAGGGTTAGCGCATCTCAAACTCTATTGACAGTTGGATTCTAGCAGAGAGTTAAGTTTGAGAAAGCCGCCGTCAAAACGGAAAGCATATACTGATCATTCATAGCGGCTCGCCGAGACTTTTGGCGA
>NZ_NOLK01000323.1:0-3333 GCF_002245985.1 Nostoc sp. 'Peltigera membranacea cyanobiont' 232 | reverse complement strand
GAGCAAACAGAAAGTTATTCTCTTCTTGCTAATGACAAATGACAAATGACAAATGACAAATGACAAATGACAAATGACAAATGACAAATGACAAATGACAAATGACCAATGACAAATGACAAATGACCAATAACTAATAAATAACTATCTGAGGTTGCTTAATTGTGCCATCAGGCATGATAGTATCCCGGAACTTTGCATAAATCAGGTTTGTCTCCCAAAGGTTTGCCTTACTCAAATTTGCCTTGGTTAAATTTGCCCATGTCAGGTCTGCACCAGTTAAGTTGGCCTCAGTTAAATTAGCTTCTAGTAATTTTGCTCCACATAACTTTGCTCCTGCGAGATTTGCTCTAATTAAGTTAGCCTCAATCAGTGATGCTTCAATTAAATTGGCTTCACTTAAGTCTGCTTCTCTAAAATCCACATCACATAAAGAAGCACCCCAAAGATTACTACTTGTGAATTTCGCCCGCCACAAGAAAGTTCCGCACAAATTTGCTCGTGTTAAATCAGCATTAATCAAATTAGCCTCACACAAAGATGCTTCATACAAATTAGCTTCGCGTAAGCTAGCTTGCATCAAATTTGCACCACTTAAATTAGCACGAGTGAGGACACAGCCACACAAATTTGCGTCACGTAAATCCGCTCCGATGAAGTTAACACCACTTAAGTTAATTCCTTTTAGGTCAATTCCACTCAAGTCACATCCACTAAAATCTCGGCGCTGAAAATATTTATTTGTGATTTGGCTTAATATAAATTCCTGCTTATCAGCATAATTTTTCATGGTATTCACCTCTGGGTGTAATTTATCTCAAAGGTCGAGTGTGGTAGTTACCGTATATTGAGAGTACACCCCAAATGGAGATTAGCTTGGTAAATAATCAGAAATAAATTTCCCAAAAATCGCCAATCACCTGAAAATGCGCTTTTTCAGTGGTTTTTAAAACAAAAAATGCTGACATAGGTCAGGAAACATTGATAAGTTAAGTTAAGGGAATTCCCAGCTACACAAACAAAGCCTACCGATATTGCTGTGCTAAGGTTGATAACGAAGGCTAAAATAAAAACCATCATCTTGAGCGTTATTGCCGCGATCGCTCAAATCGATAAATGGAAATCCATAATCGAGCCGCAAAAACAGATTATCAATTCCCATTGCCTGATTCCATAATAATCCTAAGCCCGCACCCGCCAAAAACGTTTGAGCGGGTAGCAGATTAGGATTATTAGACTGATTCCAGACGGCTCCCATGTCCAGAAATGGCGCGAGTTCAATTGTAGATAATCCAGATTTATCGCGCTGGACTGTGAACCGATCTTCAATCGCTACCCGAAATCCATTATCCCCAGAGCGAATATTTTGACGATATCCCCTTACAGACTGTCCACCACCAATAACAAATTGCTGGGAAGGTAAAAGGCTATCTGGTGTTAGTTGCAAGTCTGCTTGGATAAGCAAGAGATGATCGTTGCTGAGTTGCTGGACGCGCTGTATTTGACCCAACCAACTGAAAAAGCGACCATCGGGTATGGGGTCACTGTTGATAGTTGCGTCTAAGATATCAATGCCAAAATTAAATTGCGATCGCAAAAACCAAGCTCCTTGAGGTTCGCGCTTGATATAATCTTGACCAAATTTAATTACGCTGGTGCGGCTGACACCATTGGCATCAGGCCCAATACCAAAGGGGGTTGCAAGGTTATCGAAGAGGAAGGTTTGACCATCTTGATAGGTAAATCCCAAAGATAAGGCAAATTCTTCTTTGGGCGATCGCATCAATGGTTGGCGATAATTGATTTCATAAAGATCCTGGTTGGCGCGAATGCCAAGGGCATCAAAGGGTGGCTCAGTGATTTCGTTGCGATTAAATGCCGTTCTAATCTGCACTTTGCCATTCATGGCGTTAACAGGAACTTGATAGCTAAAATCAAAGGCATCAGAACCACCAGAGAGCGTGTGATAATAGGAGCCTGCCAACTCATCTCCCATCCCGGTTAAATTGCGATCGCGCAGTTCAATACCCAATCTTTCTGCCCCAATACTGGGAGGCGAATAATTATCTACACCCAAGCTACCAATTAAAGATTTTGCCTCTTCAACTCTGACAATGAGAACACTTTGACCAACCTTACCCGTTGGTCGCAGACGCGCTTCCACATTGGTAAATAGAGGATCGAGTCGCAATAATTTCAGTTGTTCTTCGAGCTTACCACTATTCAAAGGGATACCCGCACCTAGTTGGATGCGACTACGAATATAAGATGGATTTAATCGCCGCGTCCCTTCGATGTTAATCTCTGTCAAACGCCCTTCAATGACTCGAATTACCACAACACCATTGGCGGTACTAGGTTGCTGAATATCTGGAACTGCTCTGGAATTTATATAGCCTTTGTTTAAGTAAAGCTGGGTAACAGCATCTGCGGCTTGTCTGATTTCTTCTAAAGTCAAGTCCCGTTCTTCAAAGGGTTTAACTACTGAATTAAAGTCATTTTCATTAAAGACGGTGCTATCTACAACTTGGATTTTGCGAACCCGAATCCGTTGTGGTGTTTCTAGTTGAGGGTTCGGTTCGGGTTGATTCGGGTCAATTACTGGGGAAGGGTTTGTTTCCTGTACTATTTGTAACTTTGGCTGACTACTATTTGGAGCCGAGTCGGGTGTAAAGTTATTTGCTGTAGCTCTAAGTCCATTTACACTTACAATCCAGACCGCAGGCAGAATTAGCAAGCCACACTGAAAACTGAAGCTGTGCTTATTCCATTTAGTACTTGCCAAAGGCCAAGTGTTTAACTGATGAGAGAAAGAGACAATTCTTTGCTGAGTCGTTGTTTTCGGCTTAATACCAGTTCCTGTGTCTTTTCTCATTTCTCCTCAGTGGGGTGCCTTATTTAAGGACTGGGCTGATTTTGGTTTTTGAGTATGCTATGGGTGCATGAATATTTCAATATCATATTTTTGACATTCAGATTTCAGAAGATTTGTAACTAAAAGTATAATTAACTCCGCGTGCAACTAGGTATAGGCATCCAATTAAGGATTTTGTGTAAACGACGGAAATCGTACTTGGCGCTAGTTGTTAACCCTGTTGGCGAAACAATTGATCGTAAATAAAAGGGTTTAAGACCCCTACATCTACAGGTAGCCTCAGTTTCAGTCGGGGTTTAAATCCCCATCTGAAATTGTCTTTAATTTTGTTAGCGCAGACACAAGTTAACAATTTAAAATTCAAAATGACGCTCTCTACGAGACGCTGCGCGAACGCGGACTCGCTCTAAGCGTTCGCGGAGCGTCTCGTAGAGAAGCCATGCCGTAGGCTTTAAGGG
>NZ_NOLK01000322.1:0-3359 GCF_002245985.1 Nostoc sp. 'Peltigera membranacea cyanobiont' 232 | reverse complement strand
TTTGGCACAGGTTGTATCTTCTAAGGAATATTATTTAGATTTTTGTATTAAATATTCGTTGTATACGTAAGATTTTATTAGCGATCGCTCTCCAGGTGGGGTCATCTCACAAAATCGCATTGCTCCCCTCGTGGAATGACCAGAAATTTAGCGGCACATCTTTGGGGCCTGCCTACACATTCCCAGGTTTACAAAAACATAAGTTTATTGACTACCAGCCACAACGGGATGATGAGCTTATTGAGGATCTGTTGAAAAATCCTAGAGAGCGAACAGTTGTCAGCCAACAGTTAGAAACCTCACGACAAGATGGATGCAGTGCTTGCGACTGAATTACAATCATATCTAGAGAAGAGAGCCATTTCATCAATTTCTGATTATATTGAGCAATCGACTGTTGAATCGGCATTAACTGAAACAGTATTAGAATTAACACAACAACTTTCTCAAAATCAGCAGCAGCTAGAAGCCGGAAGAACCATATTCGACGACCTGGAAGCAGCGATTGTTTATTTGGAGCAACTGCATAGATCACAAAAAACAGCAGACGCAATTGCTCTTAATAAAGCTCAAACTCTAGCCACAGATAAACTAAAACTAACACCGAATCAAACAGCCGAGTTATATCAGTATTACAGCGCCGACTTGCAAAACTTATTAGTGACTGACCGAGACAAAGAAATCGCTATCAGGGCATTATTAGATAATAAGCCATCTGAGGAGGTTGAAGAAATTCTCTTTGCCAGTCCAGCCGGATGGACTACTGATGAAGCCAGAGAATTGGTATTAATTGCTAACAATCAACTGGCATCTGATAGAGAGCAAAAACAGCGTTCACCCCAGTTTATACCACCGCCAGAGGATGAAAGCCTACGCCCAGTATTACAGCATTTCTTGACTCAAAAACGCGGTATAACAAACTTCCTTGTACACCCATTACAGCAGCAGGGGTTGGGTTACATAGACCAGCACCGAAATGTTGTCTTTATCAAGCGCTCTTTGAACGGTGAAAAGTCAGGCGCACTGGTTTGGGATACCGCACGTCTTGACAATCGTGCTTTCAAGTATCCCGACAGCGATCGCTCCGAGGGGTGGTTTCACCTAAAATTGGGTGGAGAGGCAGACGATAAAATCGAGAGAGTATTTTTGTGTGACTCCCCCATTGATGCGCTGTCAATGGCAGAGATTGACAGAGATGGACACAAGGGGCAACCACCAGTTAGAACAATGTACATGGCAGTGGATGACCCGAATAACTTGCCAGTAGAATTCCTCAGAAATATCAGCAGAATTGGGCTGGCATTTAATAATGATGATCGGGGAAATGAAGCAGCCCTAGTCGTTCAGTCAATGCTGCCCCAGGCTAAAAGAATTGCACCTAGTGGGCTTACTTGGAATGAGATTCTTATTGAACAGCAGCGACAGCAGCAAGAGGAACTGGAGCAAAAGCAACGGGGACGAGGGTTTAGTCGATGATCTCATGTTGACCCAACGAACTCGTGACCGCTACGCTCTCGGAGTCGGTGGCTCTTACGGGCAGAAAGATTACTGGTCGAGCTTACTAGATCCTGCATCCCGCAAGAGCCACTCCGCTGCGCCGACTCCGAGCCACGAGTTCTTAAATCTTGGAAAGAAAAGCTAGGCTAGTTTTACCTAATGAGATGAGAGTGAGCATTTTCAAAGTGGGTAAACTCAATTAGTTACTTGTATTAAAAATTTATATGGGCAGATTTTACGGTTCTATCCACATTCGCTCAAATGAAATTGAGCAATTTACAGAGATTGTAAAAAAGCTGGCTGCACAAGAAAAACTAAAATTTTTAATTTCTCCATGTATTAACGGTTGGATTAGTCTTTATCCTTCAGAAAAAGGGCAAAATCCTACAGTCGCTCCGGCGATTGCACAGCAGTTTCCTGGTCATTTACTTAATCTTATTCTTTATCATGACGATTTTTTTTATTACGAATATTACAGAGGTCATCAATTAATTGATACCTATAGTTCAGTCCCAGAATTTTTTGGGGCTATATCCAGAGAAGAAAAATTAAGATTAACTGGCAAGCCGGAAGTATTTGCTGATTTACTATCTGAACTGCCCAATAACCAAACAACCATTGAACAGATTGCTGAAGTATTGGCAGCTTCATCTCCAGAGAAACTCGAAGAACTCTCTCGAAAAAGCCTAGAAATATTGCAACAATTAGAAGCAGGTGCAAACCCTGCTGAACTCAGTAAATTGCCTTATGATGAAGTGTTTATAGCCGCTAGCCAGTTTTCCTGCTTTGCTCAACTTTTAAACATCAGTAATGCTGCAACTTGCTATGAGTATCTTCAGGATGAAGAAGATGAAGAAATTGAACGTAGGGAAGAATTTGTTCACATTCCAGATCCCTCAATTGAGTTAGCACATAAGCAGAGAGAAAAAGCCAGGATAGATGAAGCTTTCACTAAATTAAATAGAGCAGGTATCTTATTATTTACAGTCTCAAGTTCTACTCAAAGTGGACAGTTCCCACACATACCAATCTCTGCCCCCAGTCAGACAGGTGGTTTTTTTATAGGTTGGTGTGGACTAGGGAATCAACTTCTGGAAATAAAACATTACACTGCACCTTGGAATAATGAACCAGCAAATCTTGAGCTGGCGCTAGAACAAAATGCTTATGTGATGCAAGTTAGCCCATCAGGAAAATTTTTGGCAGTAGGTCATGCAAGTGGATCTTGGCAAGGGACTCTATATGATTTGGAACAAAAACAATTAATAAAAACAATTTCTCATGTTCGAGCTACTAGCGGTATTCAATTTACTCCAGACGAAGAAATGCTAATCAGCCGTTCAGAGGATGAAATTATTCTTACTTCTGTTAAAACTTTACAACAGATTGCAGTAATTAAAGTTAGGCAAGGAACTAAAATTGCAATTCATCCAAACGGTCGCTACTTACTGGCTGATGAAGGAAAATCACAATTAGCCATTATTGATTTGAACACTCAAAAAGTGGTTAAAGTTTTAGCAACCGCAACATTAGACAGGACAGCGTGGATGGCTAGTGTTCAACGAGGTGAAGGAGTAACTAGCTTTTCTGATAACGAAATGATTTTCAAAATGGACTTTAGTCCAGATGGAAGGTGGTTACTCTGTGCGATGGATAAAGGAGTGCGAATATTTGAGTGGAATGAGGTTTTCTCATCTAAGAACAAATTACCACTTCCTATTGTCGCTTCTCCCAGCAGGGTTAGCGCGTCTCAAACCCTATTGACAAGCGAACTTGCCCGATCAGCAATCAAGTTGGAAACAAAGTGGCACTATCCGAGCTAGGGTAATATTTAATCCATTTAGTTGCAAGCTCAAAGTAAT
>NZ_NOLK01000321.1:0-3378 GCF_002245985.1 Nostoc sp. 'Peltigera membranacea cyanobiont' 232 | reverse complement strand
TCTGATTGAGATGTTTTTTTGAAGATGTGCTGCAACTATTTTTTCTCGAAGATCGACAGAGTATGACTTCATTTAAAGGTATTTATATTTTAATTTATTGTACCTCATAACAGACGCAAGTGCTGTAATCGGGGTTACAGCAACAAAAGCGATCCAGTTGTTCTTAAAATGCAGCAAGTTTTAGACCTGTTGCGAAATACCAGAGTCACAATCCCAGAAGCAGCTACATCTGTTGGTGTTCCAGTTGAGGTTATTTCTGAATTAGGAAGAATCGCCTTAAATGACCGCCTACTCAGACTAGGACAGCAGCGCTAGAGGTTATGCATTATGCACTGGTTAAAATACATTTCTTTTTACTAAATTCAGATAATTCAGAATTTGAAAATAGAAAAATTAATTAATGCAATAATTTTGAAGCAGGGAGATAGCGACGGTCAAAAAGCCAACTGAGTGATAAGTCAGTAAGCATTGCTTAATGCGATTATTTGAGAATTTGTTGAGAACACAGGCTTCTTAATGACAACATGCGTTCGCCCTAATCTCAATGCTGATGCTAAGTATTGTCATTTTTCCCTTTGGTGATAATTTTGTAAATCGCTGTCTAGCGACCAGATAAACACTTCACTCATTTGAAAGAGATTACAGGACTTATGAAATTCCTGAATGATGCTAAAATCACCGAAACTGGTTCCTTCTTGCTTATTAGGAGCTTTGTTTTTGCCAGCCATATCCGGGAACTGGTCAATCCACTCCAATATCTCTGCCGTGTTTGGGAATGTAGTAGGTCTCCAGGGAGCTACGCCTGTGAATGCCTCTTTAACTTCTTTAACAAAACGTAGGGCAGTTTTCCTTCGCATTGTGCCATCGCCGTTCTGAGCAATGTGGTTGCCTGTTTCAAGTATCGTCGCCATAGGCAACAAAAAAGTACAGCCAGATTGAGCATAGGTCTGAAAATCTTCGAGAACTGATGCTCTATGCTGATTATAGTTGGGAACGTTCAGTATTTCGAGGAATATGCTGGTATCTATTAGGCAGATACTACTCATTGCTGTACTCCTGCAAACGAGACAGCCATTCCATAGCTTGCTGTTTTCTATCTTCTGGTGTGTGCGGCGACTTGACAAACCGATCCACTACCCCAGCAGTTACCAGTTGACCGAGCGGCCCCTGAGATATCAGACTGGGGAAATCGTACATATCCCCAAGCCGTACAAGGCGGCTATCTCCTGACTCTGGATCTCGGAAACAAAACACTACATCACCGAGAGCCGCATCGGGTAAGGCATCCATTAGGGCTGGGTTGTGGGTAGAAAGCAGCACCCGCAATTTCCGCCGCTCGGCAATATCCCGGATGCTGGCGAGTAGATGCTGGGCGCGGTTGGGATGAACGCCGTTGTCGATTTCCTCGATTACCACTAAACTACCAACGGGTGCCGATAGCATAGCCGCCGCGATCGCTAACACCCGCAAAGTACCATCGGATAACAATGCCGCCTCACAATAGCGACGGGTATTGCCAAAGGTTTCTGCTAGTCGCACCATGACTTCATCCCGTGGGCCGAAAAGGAAATCTAGCCCATCTATAGCCTGTTCTGGTAGACTCTGGATAAAGTTGAGAATTGCCTGTTGATTTTCGGCTTGGTTCTCCCACAAGCGATACAGGACGCTGGAAAGATTGGTACCATCTTCTTGTAATCGCTTATCAGATTTGAAACTGTACTCGCGCATTCTGGCGGGGACGGGATCTAGAAACAGGATGTTCTTTAAAACTCGTTGATATTCGCGGACGGTTTCAGGAATTATCTTTTGGGATTTGGGGTACTTTGGATCAAAATGGGCAGGGGTGTCTAATTGCACGAATATAGCCATCTGATCGCTGCACGTTACTCGTGGTTTGTTCTTCCCTTTTGTAAAGTTGTTATATGCGACACCAACATCAGTCTCTACTCCTTGAGAAGGCTGATCTAGGTCATATAGCGGGACTTGACTTGTCGAGCCAACGATTCGCTCACTACTGATGTGCAGTTCTCCGTCACGCACATTCAGGGTTATATCGAGTTGGTTCCAGTCTGGGTAGTCTAAACGGCAACCAATGGTAAAATTTGACTCTCCCCGATGGCACAAGTCATTTACTCGACCGCGTACAACGCGCTCTGCACTATTTACTGCATATTGAATGCTGGAGAGTTTTTGCCCTTGTGCCAGCCATGACAGAAAGCGCAGACCTTCAAGGGCATTACTTTTACCTGCGGCGTTTGCACCTATTAGTACTGTCAGCGACCCAAGGGGCAATCGGCTTGTACTGTAGCTTTTGAAGCTGGCGAGGGTAAATTCTGTCAGCATGGCACTCATCTTACAATTATCATCTCAAGGCTCAATGGTGGAGGGAGGCGAAGAGGGCATCGAGTTCTGACAGTGAGGCGTGGTGACTCATCTCTAAAGCCCGTTACTGTGAGTCGGTTATTGTACAGGTTCCGAGTTGGGGACAAATAATCTCTATTGCCTTACTCTTGAAAAAAACAATTCTGTGTTCGTTATCTTCAGAGTCTCCTAAAGTGACTCGTTTACGGATGCTCATGTTTTTCATATCAGAGACGGTATTCTCAAAGAAATCCGATTGATGCCCACAGTCGCAACGAAACGATGATGGATACAGTTCTATTGCCATCTTACACACCATGACTTCCCCCGCCAAATACTACCATGCTAGTCAGACGATATTTGACAGGAATAGTAAGGTAATCAGTGGGGTATTCAAGCAAGAATATCTCACTCGCTAGCTGAAAGATGTCCAGAAAACCCCGTGAGATCAAACCAGGATACTGTTATCACATTACCATTCGCTGCAATAACCGTGAGTTTCAGTTAACTCACCACGAATGCCGTCAGGTGATTGCTATACTGTTGATCAAGTTTTTAATACCTTGATTATCTTGTCCACAAGTTCCATTGGCTCAATTGGCTTGGTAATAAAAAGTTGAAACCCTGCTTTTAAAATACGTTGCTCATTTTTGGCTTCAGCAAAAGCAGTGAGAGCGATCGCTGGAATCTGTCCCCGTTGCTCTATATTGCGGGAGCGAACCTGATGAATCAAGGTAAAGCCATCCTCATCTGGCATACTGATATCACTAATCAGTAGAGCGGGCGATTGCTGTTCTAAAAGTGCCAATGCTTCTTTTACTGATGCTGCCACTAATACATCTGCCCCGGCGCTCTGAAGAACAGTCTGCATTAACATCCGAGCATCTGCATTAGCAATAGTTGCGCCCAGCCGTGGAGATTATGCATGGGAGTACGTAACTCATGAGACAAGACAGCGACGAATTCATCCTTTACTCGATTTATTTCTGCCAGTTCCTCAGTCTTTTGTCTCAGTTC
>NZ_NOLK01000320.1:0-3384 GCF_002245985.1 Nostoc sp. 'Peltigera membranacea cyanobiont' 232 | reverse complement strand
CTTTTTAGAGAGTTCAAAGATTTTCATGGCTGCATCAAATGCCATTTGATAAACTTTCAAGTCTTGATGATTTTTAATTGGTTCTTTTTCCATCTCCATCTACTCCTTTACTCCTCTACTCCCCTGCCCCTCTGCTCCCTGCCTTATCTCAGGTATGAACTAGTTCAGCGATCGCGGCGAGGAAATTTTGTTCTGAATAGGGTTTGGTCATGTAAGCTTTTGCTCCTAGAGCTAAAGCTAATTGGCGGTGCTTCTGTCCGCTGCGGGTAGTCAGCATCACCACAGGAATCCCTGACAAACGCTCGTCTTGGCGACGGTGTTCTAAAAACTCAAATCCATTCATCTGCGGCATTTCAATGTCACAAATCACTAAATCAACATCACCGTGTTGCAGGATTTGCGCGATCGCCTCTCGACCATCGGCTGCTTGCAACACTTGATAATGGGCTTTCTGGAGCGTCTGCACCAAACTTTGCCTTTGTACAACCGAATCTTCCACCACTAACACCATCAGTCGGTTAGGTTGAGCAACGGCTGTATTGACTTCCATCGGCTGTTGCTGCGGTTGCGTTATCGTTAAGGTTTGCTGCCCCTCTAGAGTCAGAACAGGCTCAGGCGCAGGCAATAGTTTAGTTGCAAGACTTGATGCTGGGGAAGTCGGCATCATATCTGTCTCCCAAGTTTGCCGAACTAACTCCAACGGGTCAACGATTAGGGTAAGACTACCATTTCCCAACACACTGTAGCCTTGGATGTAACTAGGTAAAGTCAGGACTCTGCCGAGGGATTTAATTACTAATTCCTGCTCGACTAAAATCTGATCGACTTGCAAACACAAGTATTGGTGCTCTGTTTCCAACAGCAGCAGAGGTTCGACAGTGTTCCGTTGTTTGACTGGAAAAGGACTGAGGTTTAAATTGTGGTCTTGGGTGAATAAAGGATATTTGTAATCCAGCAAATTGGCAAGCGGGCGGATGGGAACTAGTTGCTGACTTTGCCCTTCTCCCCACTGCCAGAATTTTTGGCTGCCTTGCCCGTGTAAAGATTGCTGGACTTGAATCTGCTCTGGCTGCGGTAATAAAACCTGGCTAATTCCTTCAGACAGCAAGCCATAAGTAATACCTTGAGATTGACAAACGAGCAAGCGTGCTGTTGTCAAGCTCAGAGGCAATTGCAGGATGAAGGTGGTTCCCTGCCCTGAAAGCGATCGCACCACAATCGAACCTTGTAAAGTTTGCAATTGAGTGCGAACGACATCTAAGCCGATACCACGCCCAGATAACTCACCAATCTGGTTGGCGGTAGAAAAGCCTGGTTCAAATAATAAATCTGCCAGTTGGTCTTCTGAGGCGTAGGCGGCTTGTTCGGGAGTCAGCAGGTGTTTTTCTATCGCTCGCTGACGAATGGCTTCCCAGTTTAAGCCTCGACCATCATCCCGTACCTCAATAGTAGTGCGGTTGCCTTGATGATAAGCTTGAATTGTAATTGTTCCGGTTTCTGGTTTACCTTGCTGGCGGCGGGTTTCTACCGGTTCAATGCCGTGATCGAAGGCATTGCGAATCATGTGCAGCAAGGGATCGTACAGCTGCTCAGAAATGGCTTTATCCACCAGTACCTTCGTACCGCCAAGCTTGAGTTCAACAGGCTTATGATAAGTTGCTACCATCTGTTGCAGGAGGCGGGGAAATCGATTCAACACTGTTCCCAGTGAAACCATTCTGGCTTGCAGCAAATCTTCCTGCGCTCCTGAAAGCAGTTGCTTGCGCTTTCCGAGACTGAAGCGAGATTGCTGAACTAAGGAATTAACAGCCTCAATCTGTTCTCCTAATTGCACCATGTCTTCTGTAAGATTTTGCAGGAGAATGTGCAACTCGCTATAATTATCCATTTCTAAGGCATCAAAATTGGATTGTGCCTCGGTAGCAGAGATAACTGAGCGGGGAGATACATGCATGTGTCGCTGCTTGCGTTCGGGAAGCAGCAGATGTCGATCCGACCAAGTAAAAACTTTACTAAGTTGTTGTTGACAGTACAAAAACTGTAGTAGAGTGTCTTGGGCTGCTTTCTGGATGTGGTTAGATTGCAGGTTTTGTTGGTTTTCGCTGATTAGCAATTCCCCAATTGTATGGCTGAGGCGATCGAGTTGTTCGATCGCGACTCGGATACTGGGAAGTGATGGCGATGACTGAGGCTGGAGGCTTGGCGCTGGTGGTGGAGAGGCTGGCCGATCTGAGTCTGAGTATCGGCAGGATGTCTCTGGATCTCCGATCCAGATTGACTGTAATATCCGCTCTATGGCAGAGGGGAATACTACCGAATCCTGAGAAATCGGTGCTAGTACCTCCGGTGCTTTCGCTACGGAGTTATCATTCCGCTTCGGGAAAAACGACCAAATTGATTCCGCTTCGCTGGCACTGAGGAGGGGGGATGGCTTATTCTCAGTTGTAGTCGTTTGTGTTGGTTGGGCAGCGAGCGCAACTGGCTGCCTTTGCGGTTCTGGGATAGGAATGGTTATTCCTGCCCATTCTCGCAATTGTGGAGATATCTCTCCCCCTTGAGTGCGATCGCCTGCAAGTACTGCTGCTTGGGCTGCTTTAAAATTTTCTAAAGCCACCTGAGCGATTTCCAGTACTTTGTCTGGATGTGCTTTGAGCGCGTTTAGGGTCGCCTGGGCAATTTCTTCCAATCCAGATAAGCCATAAGATGCTGCTAGTTCAGCAAAAAATTCGGCTTGGGAGTTGAGTGTTGTTTGAATTTGTTGCGGATCTTGGCTTTGGATGTCAGCTTCCAACTGTTGCAAATCCTGGAGTACACTCCCGGAAAAGATTGACTCTACCACATCAAAGCCAAGTTCTTCCGAACTGGGAAGCAGAGCCTCGCGACCAAAAAAGTCGCCTAGTTTATGTTGAAGTTGGGCAAAGATTGAGGCAGTTCGATCGAGTATTTCTGCCTCATTGCAGGATAAGCCCATCAAGGCTGCACTCAATGGAGTTCGCAGGCACTCATAAGCATCTAGAAGCAAAGCACCCAATTCTGGATCGATTTCCAGTTCTGGAGCGTATAACGCTTGGAATACATCTTCCAAATGATGGGCAATTGTCTTAATAGTTTCTTGCCCAACACTGGCAGCACTCCCTTTGATAGTATGGGCGCTTCGCATCAAAGCATGAACTTTTTCTATTGTTTTTTCATCAAGTAGACCGATCAGATTCTGCTCAATGGTTTGCAACAACTCTGCCGCTTCCGCAAGAAAAGCCTGCTCTTGATTACTGGGATCGGGGTTCATAATACGCTTGGTGTCAAGGAGATTTATCTGTTAAGGCAGGCAGGGGGAGCAGGGGAGGCAGGGGAGCAGAGGAGAGTTGTTTCTCCCCTGCCCCTCTG
>NZ_NOLK01000032.1:70000-72275 GCF_002245985.1 Nostoc sp. 'Peltigera membranacea cyanobiont' 232 | reverse complement strand
CAAAACGGAGAGTTTGATCCTGGCTCAGGATGAACGCTGGCGGTATGCTTAACACATGCAAGTCGAACGGTGCTTTCGGGCACAGTGGCGGACGGGTGAGTAACGCGTGAGAATCTGGCTTCAGGTCTGGGACAACCACTGGAAACGGTGGCTAATACCGGATGTGCCGAGAGGTGAAAGGTTAACTGCCTGAAGATGAGCTCGCGTCTGATTAGCTAGTTGGAAGTGTAATGGACTCCCAAGGCGACGATCAGTAGCTGGTCTGAGAGGACGATCAGCCACACTGGGACTGAGACACGGCCCAGACTCCTACGGGAGGCAGCAGTGGGGAATTTTCCGCAATGGGCGAAAGCCTGACGGAGCAATACCGCGTGAGGGAGGAAGGCTCTTGGGTCGTAAACCTCTTTTCTCAGGGAAGAACACAATGACGGTACCTGAGGAATAAGCATCGGCTAACTCCGTGCCAGCAGCCGCGGTAATACGGAGGATGCAAGCGTTATCCGGAATGATTGGGCGTAAAGCGTCCGCAGGTGGCTATGTAAGTCTGCTGTTAAAGAGTCTAGCTCAACTAGATAAGAGCAGTGGAAACTACAAGGCTAGAGTACGTTCGGGGCAGAGGGAATTCCTGGTGTAGCGGTGAAATGCGTAGAGATCAGGAAGAACACCGGTGGCGAAGGCGCTCTGCTAGGCCGTAACTGACACTGAGGGACGAAAGCTAGGGGAGCGAATGGGATTAGATACCCCAGTAGTCCTAGCCGTAAACGATGGATACTAGGCGTGGCTTGTATCGACCCGAGCCGTGCCGTAGCTAACGCGTTAAGTATCCCGCCTGGGGAGTACGCCGGCAACGGTGAAACTCAAAGGAATTGACGGGGGCCCGCACAAGCGGTGGAGTATGTGGTTTAATTCGATGCAACGCGAAGAACCTTACCAAGGCTTGACATGTCGCGAATCCTGGTGAAAGCTGGGAGTGCCTTCGGGAGCGCGAACACAGGTGGTGCATGGCTGTCGTCAGCTCGTGTCGTGAGATGTTGGGTTAAGTCCCGCAACGAGCGCAACCCTCGTTTTTAGTTGCCAGCATTAAGTTGGGCACTCTAGAGAGACTGCCGGTGACAAACCGGAGGAAGGTGGGGATGACGTCAAGTCAGCATGCCCCTTACGCCTTGGGCTACACACGTACTACAATGCTCCGGACAGAGGGCAGCAAGCATGCGAATGCAAGCAAATCCCGGAAACCGGAGCTCAGTTCAGATCGCAGGCTGCAACTCGCCTGCGTGAAGGAGGAATCGCTAGTAATTGCAGGTCAGCATACTGCAGTGAATTCGTTCCCGGGCCTTGTACACACCGCCCGTCACACCATGGAAGCTGGTAGTGCCCGAAGTCATTACTCCAACCCTTCGGGGAGGAGGATGCCTAAGGCAGGACTGGTGACTGGGGTGAAGTCGTAACAAGGTAGCCGTACCGGAAGGTGTGGCTGGATCACCTCCTTTTTAGGGAGACCTACACCCCTTACAGTTCGAAAAGCATACAGCGATATAGAACGTGAGTTGGTCATTCCTTAGGTCGGTCGCAGACATTTGCAAATAATGTTGAAAGCTTTCAAACTATGATTTGGTTCGTTATGGGCTATTAGCTCAGGTGGTTAGAGCGCACCCCTGATAAGGGTGAGGTCCCTGGTTCGAGTCCAGGATGGCCCACCTGAAAGTAATTAGTAATTGCCAATTCGTAATTCGTAATTAACTACGAATTAAGAATTACAAATTACGAATTATAATCTGGGGGTTTAGCTCAGTTGGTAGAGCGCCTGCTTTGCAAGCAGGATGTCAGCGGTTCGAGTCCGCTAACCTCCACCTGTGGTAAGATTGCCATTGAAAAAGTAGTGAGAGTTCAGCAACATGACTTAATGGTCAGACTGCTGAGTTAGTTCTCAGCCAGAACCTTGAAAACTGCATAGTAACGCGAAATTAGCAGGCAGACAGAGACATTATTAAATGATGCTCTTGTGAATGCAAGTCATAAAAAGACCAAATGTAATGTATTGAGTGGTCAAGCTAATAAGGGCTAACGGTGGATACCTAGGCACACAGAGGCGACGAAGGACGTGGTTACCGACGATATGCTCCGGGGAGTTGGAAGCAAACTATGAGCCGGAGATTTCCGAATGGGGCAACCCTATATACTACCTGCTGAATATATAGGCAGGAGAGAGCCAACCCAGCGAATTGAAACATCTTAGTAGCTGGAGGAAGAGAAATCAAAACAGAGATTCCCTAAG
>NZ_NOLK01000032.1:0-65000 GCF_002245985.1 Nostoc sp. 'Peltigera membranacea cyanobiont' 232 | reverse complement strand
ATCTGGTTATCCAAAAGGTTTGCTGTGAAAATCTAGGTGTGCTCAAAAGTTTTCATTTCCTACACATAGCTTAAAAGTTCTTGATCGTGTCTGCAAGCACATAAGACTATTTTCTTGTGAGCAGTCTCTCTCCAAAAAGTCTGTAGGACGCAGGATTCATACCAAATTTGGTAAAATCAAAAACAGGCAACGAATATTTAATAATTACAAAGAGGAGATTTCCAGTGGTTGAACCCCTGCTATCAGGTATTGTCCTTGGTCTAGTTTTCGTCACCCTCGCCGGACTGTTTTACGCTGCCTATAAGCAATACAAGCGCCCCAATCAGTTGGGCGGTTGAGGAAGTGCTGTTAGCAGAGGTAGCGGGACGTTTAGCCCGTGCTGAATAGGGGAGACAAGGGGGACAAGGAGGACAAAGAAGCAATTTTTCTCCCTTCTCTCCCTTGTCTTTCTCACTCCCTTCTCCTCTCATTGCACAATTCTGTAGAAAGTAAGTGATGTGTTGCCGTAAACTTTCTCGCGGCAAATTTCCCAAGCGGGAATCTCTGGCGGTATCCAACCTTGTGAGGCGTGTTCAACTGCGATTTCGCCACTAGGATCTAAAAGTTGATGGTGAGCGATCGCTTCTAATACTGGCTGGTACAATCCACTGGCATAAGGTGGATCGAAGTAAATTCTATCAAATTGCTTGCCTGATAAAGTCTTTAACTGCTGCGTAATATCTCCCCGCAATACCCGAAATTCTTGCTCGGCATTAGCTACCTGCTGCCAATTTTGTTGGATGGTGGCACAGGCTCGGCTGGATTGTTCAATTCCCACTGCTAGGCTGGCTCCTCTACACAAAGCCTCTGCGCCCATTGAACCAGTACCGGCGCACAAATCTAGCCAGCGACAACTTGCAATTTCTCCCTGCCAAATATTAAATACTGCCTCTCTTACCCGCGCACTGGTAGGTCTAGTTTCTTTTCCTGGTAAAGTTTTTAGCTGGCGATTACCGTAAATTCTCAGGCTCATTGGTTATTAGTCATTGGTCATTAGTTATTAGTCATTGGTCATTAGTTTTAGACAAAGGACAAAGAACAAATGACAAAGATAGTATTAGGCAGGAATTTTTTCGCGGACTTGAGCAACAAAATTAGACAGAATTTGCAATCCGATATTAGAGGATTTTTCGGGGTGAAATTGAACTGCCATGAGGTTTTCGTGAGCGATCGCAGCTGTGACGGTTTGAGTCCCGTGGGTGATGGTTGCTGCACGGATTAGCGGGTCTATTGGGTCAACATAGTAAGAATGGACAAAATACACCCAAGGATCGGACGGTAAATGCTCCCACAAAATGCTTTTTGCCTGAGTCATTTGCAGCTGATTCCAACCCGTATGAGGAATAGTGATGTCAGGTTCGGGACGAAACCGCCGCACTTTTCCTTTGATAATTCCTAGTCCTGGTTGGATACCTTCTGCACTTGATTCAAAGAGAATTTGCAATCCTAAACAAATTCCTAAGAAAGGTTTACCAGATGCGATCGCTTCTTTAATAGGTTGTTCCAAACCACGCGCTCGCAGGTGTTGCACTGCTGGATCAAATGCTCCTACTCCTGGTAGTACGATTGCATCTGCCTGCTCTAATTCCTTTGGAGAATAAGTAACATTAGGAGTTGCCCCAGCTTTTTCTAAGCCTTTACAGACTGAGTGCAAATTTCCCATCTCGTAGTCTACGACCGCAATAACTGGCATTCACCTGCTCCTTGTAAATTTATTATGGAGGGTTTTTCTATTCTAAATAATATTTGTTATGAAGAAAAGAATTCTATTAACTTATTTTGACATTTGCCTAAAAGATCGACAGTCGAATTCTTCTGATGATTTATTACTTGAAGTTAGCAAACTCGATCTGATACCAGATTACTTAAGTTTTTTCCGCCAGTTACCCGTAGTGCAACTGACAAGTACTCAGGTAATGAAAAAAATCAATGCAATTCAATCTGATTAAATTATCTGTTGTAGACAGGCTACAATCCTTACACAATTAAGTGTGGAAGCAGTTACTAGCTGGGAAAAATAGTTTTATAGACAGAAATTGGTGTGAGCAGTGGCAATTGAGATTAGCCATGACTGCGGTAAATTTGTCTTTACTATTCAGTGTTGACTACTTAACCGAAAATCAACTCACGATCCGTTGTATTTTTGTCCGAGTACTGGTTCTCAATCAAAAAAATTTGATGGGGATTCTTGCAGATTTCGTATTAATTATTAACAAACTGGCACTTTCATCAAGTTGTTAATGTCTGTATGGTGAAAGAAATATCTAAGTATATGTTTCCATTGTTACTAATTTTCCCAATAGCTCAATCAACTCTTACCACACCACCACCTGAAGAAGTCGTGCAACAGCAAGAAGTACGTCCTTTACCAGGTCAATTGGATACAGTGCCAACTTTTAATAGCAATAGTCCAGAATTGGTTTTAAAAGAAGGAATTTTACTCTCCACTTTTCCACCAGATGGGAAAAAAGTGCCAACAGCACATCTGAATTTTCCCTTTCGGGGACGATTTGATATTTTTGCCCATCATGTTGCTAGGGCTGAACCACCAGAGAATTTGCGTAGGCATAGCCCGTCGGAGACATCGCTCTATTTAGGGATAATTTTGCACAACCCTGGTTCGCAAGCAGTGAAGGTGAATATTTGGCAGGCGGCGAGTTATTTGAGTCAACCGGATGCACCATTTATTCAGTTACCATCTTTTAGCCAAAATCCTTTAGGGACAATTTTTGCTGGCCCAGGCGATCGCGTTATGTCTGATGTACTGAGAGGACAGCGACAAGGGATTTTCCCAGCCCAAATTGAGATTCCAGCAAAGCAAAGTCGGATGTTACTAAATTTACCAATTCCTGTGCAGGGATTGACACCGCCTCTGAATGGTCGGTCTACATTGATCCGATTGCAAAGTAATGGCACTGTCTATGCAGCTAGCCTAGCGATGTTTGCAAGGGTGAATCCTGATGGCAGTGAGCGATCGCCTACTTTAGAAGAGTGGCAGAATTTACTAGATAATGGCGATCTGGCTGGGCCACGAGATAAAGCGCCTACTCCCCTAGAAGAAACTGCCAAGCCGATAATTTATGGGCGTGTTGCTGGAGTCGCTGGTGGTTCGCGATGGAGAGCCTTATTAGTGGATAATCCTAAAGCTAGGTATCTGACTATTCCCCAGCCTGGTCAAGTATTTTCTTACGCTTTGAGTACCCTGCATGGCGGAACATTGGGAACTGGTCAAATTCAAAGTGCGCCGATGCTGGTGCGCTATTCTGACACCGCATATCGCGCTCATGGCAACTATGGGATTCAATATAATCTCAAGTTACCGCTATACAACAATACTCAAAGTTCTCAAACTGTGAGTGTGTCCATACAAACACCACTTAAAGAGAATCAGTTAGTCAAACCAGGGTTACGCTTTCTGAGTACACCAGCCCGTGAAGTCTTTTTCCGAGGGACAGTACGGGTACGTTACAAAGATGAGCAAAATCAGCCACAAACTGAGTTTGTGCATTTAGTACAAAAGAGAGGTCAACCAGGACAACCCTTAGTTTCATTAAATATGAAAGCTGGCGATCGCTCTTTGGTAGAAGTAGACTTTCTCTATCCGCCGGATGCCACACCACCACAAGTATTAACAGTATCAACTCAGGCTCAAAACCGGTAATGAAATATTGTACGGAGTTTTTTGGGTCAGAATGAGTGACGCTTTTTTGATGATGCGTAGGCGTAGGCATCGCTAACCCCAAAATTGTGTTTTCCACCCGCGTTTTCGACAAAATTGTAAGCACTATTACTTATTGACAAATCGTTTATGACCTTAACCTGTCAAGATGGGGCTGGGAAAGATTTGCTTCGCTCTCTACGAGACGCTGTTCGCGTTCGCAATGACTGTAAATATTTTTGTCCGACTACTTACTAGATGTAGTTTAGGGTATAACCTTTTGATTCTTTCTTGATAAATTACATATAGGACTCCTATTTGATTTTTGAACAAAATTAGGTATGTAGGGTGTGTTAGAACGAAGTTCGTAACGCACCACTATCAAGGGTTTCGTGCCGTACTCTCCGCGATAACACCCTACGTATCTTTTCAGAAATCAAACCGGATTCCTATAACCTTTGTGAAGCATTTATTTTTCAGTATCCCTTAGTTATTAATTGCTTGACGTATCTGGGAACAATAAACGTAAAAGTTTCAAAGATACAGCAGTTATGTTTAGTAAACAAATTAACGTTCCCGGATATCATCTTAGCCAAGAACTTTACAATGGTTCGAGAACATTAGTTTATCGCGGATACCGAGAGGCTGACCAACAACCTGTAGTGATTAAACTGCTGAAAAATCTTTATCCTAGTTTTACTGAACTTGTACAGTTTCGTAATCAGTATACGATCGCTAAAAATTTCCATCAACCTGAAATCATTCAAACTTATGACTTGGAACCGTACCAAAATGGTTATGCGTTGGTGATGGAAGATTTTGGGGGAATTTCCCTGAAAGATTGGTGGTGGATAAGTGAGCGAAGTCTCCAAGAATTTTTACTGTTAGCGATCGCTCTATGCAATTCATTAGATACTCTCTATCGTCATCGCGTTATTCATAAGGATATTAAACCTAGTAATATTCTGATTAATCCCGAAACAAAACAAGTCAAATTAATCGATTTTAGTATTGCATCATTGTTGTCACAGGAAACTCAAACTTTAATGAGTCCTAATGTATTACAAGGGACACTAGCCTATTTATCGCCAGAACAAACTGGTAGAATGAATCGCGGCATTGACTACCGGACTGATTTTTATTCTTTGGGTGTCACTTTTTATGAATTACTAACAGGTGAATTACCCTTTGAGTCTAATGAGCCAATGGAGTTGGTACATTGTCATATTGCGAAACAGCCGGATGAACTAAAAATTAGAAATTCAACATTCACAAATGAGGATATTCCTCAAGTTATTTGTGAATTAGTGATGAAGCTAATGGCAAAAAATGCTGAATATCGCTATCAAAGTGCATTGGGATTGAAATATGATTTAGAAATTTGTTTATCTCAAATCCAAGAAAGTGGGAAGATTCAGAACTTCCAAATTGCTCAACGAGATGTGAGCGATCGCTTCATTATCCCTGAAAAATTGTATGGTCGTGAGCAGGAAGTTCAAACTCTGTTAGCAGCCTTTGAACGGGTGGCAAATAATCAGCGAGAACTCATGCTAGTAGCAGGTTTCTCTGGCATTGGGAAAACTGCGATCGTTAACGAAGTCCATAAACCAATTGTTCGGCAACGAGGCTACTTCATCAAAGGTAAATTTGACCAATTTAATCGGAATATTCCTTTTTCAGCTTTTGTACAAGTATTGCGTGATTTAATGGGGCAACTAAGTCGAGAAAGTGATGTTCAATTAGAAACTTGGAAACTCAAAATTCTCGCAGCACTCGCTGATAATGGGCAAGTCATTATTGAAGTAATTCCCGAACTAGAACAAATTATTGGTCAACAGCCTGCTGTAGGTGAGCTTTCTGGAACTGCGGCACAGAATCGGTTTAATTTATTATTTCAGAAGTTTATTCAGGTGTTCACTATAAAAGAACATCCTTTGGTGATTTTTTTAGATGACCTCCAATGGGCAGACTTGGCATCTTTGAAGTTAATTCAGCTGCTAATGAGTGAGTGAAAATGTAGTTATTTATTATTGATTGGAGCTTATCGCGACAATGAAGTTTCAGCAACGCACCCATTGATGTTGACTTTAGCAGACATAAGTAAAGCACAAACAATAATTAATACCATTACATTGATGCCACTAAGTCAAAGCAAACTGAATCAATTAGTTACTGAGACACTAAAGTGTGCCGAAAATTTAGCCTTACCTTTGTCTCAATTGATATATCAAAAAACTCAAGGTAATCCATTTTTCATAACACAGTTTCTTAAGGCATTACATCAACATGGACTAATTCAGTTTAATTTTGAAGCAGCTTGTTGGGAATGTGATATTACACAAGTGAGTCAGCAAGCAATCACCAATGATGTTGTTGAGTTTATGGCATTGCAGTTAAAAAAGCTTTCTCAATCAACGCAAGAGATATTAAAATTGGCTGCTTGTATTGGTAATCAGTTCGATTTAGAAACATTAGCGATTATTGCTAAAAAATCGCAAATAGAAACAGCCACTTGTTTGTGGAAGGCTTTGCAGGAAGGCTTAATTTTACCTCAAACTGAAGTTTATAAGTTTTATCAACAAGAGTCATCCGTCCCTAGTCATAGCCTACGCGGAGGCGTACCCCTACGGGGAAGCAAGCTACGCGTAGCGTCTCGTAGAGAAGCGTTTATATCATTAGCAAACAGGGAAGAGATGACTCTGGGGTATAAATTTTTGCACGATCGTGTCCAACAAGCAGCTTATTCCCTAATTGCCGAAGACCAGAAACCTCAGTTTCACTACACTTTAGGACAGCTACTACTCCAAAATACCTCAGATGCAGAACAAGAAGAAAAACTGTTTGATATTGTTAACCATTTGAATATGGGTTCGTTTCAGATTACTGAAACAACAGAACAACTAAAGATTTCCCAACTCAATTTACTAGCTGGACAAAAAGCTAAACTGTCAACAGCATACCAAGCAGGTGTATTGTATTTATCCGCAGGAATTAAACTATTACCACTTGATAGTTGGGAAAGCGATTATCATCTCACCTTTTCTTTATATCGAGAATGCATTGAATGTCAATATCTGGCTGGGGATTTTGAAGCAGCAGAAATCTTGGTTGCAACTACGTTGAACAATTCACGATCGCAATTAGATAAAGCCGCCATCAACGCGATTCGATTGATACAATACCAAAACAGTGCTATCTATGAAAAAGCGATTCAAATAGGATTAGACAGCTTAAAAATGTTGGGTTTGGAATTACCCATTGCACCCAATAAGCAGACGATAACATTGGCAGCACAAGCAGTAGCAAAAAATCTTGGCGATCGCCAAATTGCATCTCTTGCATTTCTCCCTCAAATGGAGAGCAACGAGCAGCAAATGTTGGTATTACTATTAATTAATCTGATTCCTCCGACTTATATTGCTAATCAAGATTTGATGGTATTAGTCATTCTAAAAATGACAAATCTTTGTTTGCAATATGGTAATACTCCTCTCGCTAGCTTTGTCTATATTTGGTATGCTACTGTTCTTTGTTCAATTTTTGAAGAGTACGAAAAAGGCGATAGCTTTGGTGCTTTAGCTCTACAACTCAACGAGCAAACTAACATTTTGGCGATTAAAGGCAAAGCGTATATGACCTTTGGTAGTTTTGTGAGCCACTGGCGCAGACCATTGCCAGAAGGCTTAGAAACTATCAAACAATCCTTTTATCTAGTGATGGAAGCAGGAGAGCTATCTTGGTGTTTTCATGGTGGTTCGTTCAATTTCTGGAAAAAGTTTTTAGTCTGCGATCGCCTAGAATATCTAGCTGAGGAACAAAAGCGATTAGTTGAATTTGCTGAAAAAATGGGACCTCCAGCCGCCTTAGCTTTAGCAATTCAACATCAAGTTCTGGCTAATTTGCAAGGAGCAACTTCAGATCGGTTTAGTCTCAACGATGAAACATTTAATGAAACCTCAGCCCTAAAAGTTTTTGCAGATAGTCAATATGCTTATGGGATGAGTACCTACTATTTTGCTAAAGCTTTTCTCCACTATAGCTATGGTGATTATGCTACGGCTTACCAATTGGGATTAGAAGCAGAAAAAACTCACGCTTCACTATAGGGCCAGTTTCAAATTATTCTCCATGATTTTTATCAAGCTCTCAGCATAATACAACTTTATGTTTATGGCAGTACGAATGAAACGTTACGGCATGAATATTTAGAAAAGCTCCAAAAATATAGTCAAAAATTCAAATTATGGGCAGATACTTGCCCAGAGAACTATCTAGCTTTTTCCTTACTATTAGAGGCAGAAATTGCCCGAATTCGTCAATTTTATGGTCAAGCTGTGGGATGCTACGATCGCGCTATTGCCATAGCAAAAGCCAACAAGTACCTCTACACTGAAGCCCTTGCCAATGAGCTTACGGCCCGATTATATCTGGAATGGGGTAAAGAACGGATTGCTCAAGAATATCTATTCAATGCTTACTATTGCTATGTTCGTTGGGGAGCTAAAGCCAAAGTTGATGACTTGGAAAAACGCTATCCGCAGCTTTTAGCACCGATTTTACAACAGCGAGAACAGTCCTTAAATACAACTGATAGTTTTTTGACCCTATCTTTTTATAACAATAAAACTTCTACATCAGACAGTATTTCAGAGACGCTCGATTTAGCAACAGTACTCAAAGCCTCCCAGACCCTTTCTAGCGAAATTGAATTAGAAAAATTGCTGGCGACGCTGCTTCAGGTGACGATCGAAAATGCGGGGGCAGATAAATGCGTGTTAATGTTGCTGCGGGACGAACGCCTACTCATCAAAGGGATTGTCAATGCTGGGATGGAACCAATTGTTCTCCAACAAATTCCCGTCGAAGAAAGCCAAGACATTCCTCTAGAACTGGTTTATAGCGTCAAACACTCCTTGGAGCCGACTGTACTGTTTGATGCAACTGCCGATCCCCGCTTTGCCAGCGACTCTTATATTCTGTCTCAACAGCCAAAGAGCATTTTGTGTAGCCCGATTTTGCTCCGGGGCAAATTTGCTGGCATCGTTTATTTAGAAAATAATCTCACAACTGGGGCATTTACCAGCGATCGCGTCAATATTCTCAATCTACTCTGTACTCAAGCCGCCATTTCTTTAGAAAATGCCCGACTCTATGCTCATGAACAAGAAAAAAGCCAAGTATTACAAGAGTCGCTGCATAAATTACAGCAATCAGAAATGCGTTTCAAAGAATTGTTTGAAAAATCAGCAGATGCCATTATGCTTTGGGGTTGTGATGGATTGGTTGACTGCAATCAGGCAACAGTTGAACTGTTTGCATACAGTCACAAAGACCAGCTTTATTCTCGTCACCCGTCAGACATCTCAAGTGAATTTCAACCCGATGGTCAATCTTCCTCTGAGAAAACAAATGTGATGATTGCCAAAGTGTTGCAAACCGGATGCCATCGGTTTGAGTGGATACATAAACGTGCCAATGGTGAAGAATTTTGGGCAGAGGTGATGCTGACTAGAATTCCCTACAATACTACACAAATAGTACACGGTGTTGTGCGAGACATTAGCGATCGCAAGCTGGCCGAGGAAGAAATTCAACAAGCCCAACTTCAAATCGTGCAGTCGGAAAAAATGTCGGCTCTCGGTAATTTGGTGGCTGGTGTGGCTCACGAAATTAACAACCCTGTTGGTTTTATTGCTGGCAATTTACAACCCGCCTCAGATTATATTAATGACACCTTTAGGTTGATTGATTTGTATCAACAAGAATACCCCGATCCGACTGCGGCAATTCAGGACGAGATAGAAGCGATCGACCTGGAGTATGTACGAGAAGATTTACCCAAGTTAATCTCATCCATGAAAGTGGGAATTGATCGCATCCGCGAAATCAGTAATAGTCTCCGCACTTTTTCCAGAGCCGATCGCGATCGCAAAATCTCCTTCAATATTCACGAAGGCATTGATAGCACCATCCTAATTCTCAGACATCGCCTCAAAGCCAATGGCAATCGTCCAGAAATCGAGGTAGTCAAAAAATATGGTAATCTCCCCCAAATTGAATGTTTTCCAGGACAGTTAAACCAAGTGTTTATGAACATTGTGGCGAATGCAATCGATGCTTTAGAAGAATCGAATCAGGGACGCAATGTTACCGACATTAAAACCAATCCAAATCGTATCACCATTACAACTTGCAGAGGTCAACAAAAGACTATTGTGGTAAAAATTGCAGATAACGGGACTGGGATACCAGAGGAGCGGCGAGAACGTATATTTGACAACCTATTCACTACAAAAACCGTTGGCAAAGGAACAGGATTAGGATTAGCGATTGCCCGTCAAATTGTTGAGGATAACCACCGTGGTAAGTTGAGTTGCAATTCTGTACTGGTAAAAGGCACAGAATTTGTCATTGAGATCCCAGTGTTTTAACAACAGTGTCCCTTGCCCCCATTCGTGACAATTTGACAAAATTAGTTTTGTCAAATTGCCAGAAATACTAAGTGGGTAGGGAAAGGTTTGCTATATATTTACTAACCTCTTTGAAAACCCTTTGCTGGCTTTTGTTGCCCCTTACCCTTGGGCTTAGATTTGCTAACTTCTCCTAAAGCTTCTTGAAATAAGTTATGCAAATGTATGGGTACACTGGCAATATCTGGTAACTCTGGCTCAATAGGTTTGTGGAATTCTTGCAAAAGTGCATCTAAGTCACTTTCAAGACTAAACTCTGGACGTTGCAAAAATGTTTGTAACACATTTTCTAATTGAGTTGGATACTGTTGCGCTAATCGATGCCAGATAAAAGCATTAATACTTTTATCTTCAAGGTAATAACGAACTAGTTTTTCCGCCCCTTGAATACCTTGCCAGTCATCTGCCGATAAGATTGCTTGTATCTTACTATATGTTGGTAAAAACATTTGTCCCCAACGGGGATGAGAAAGGGCTGTTACCTGTTCAGCTTTCTTGAGTTCAGCAGGTAAATCAACCTTTGGCATCACCATTTTGCTATTGCCGCCTTTGCTGTTCAACATCTGAGAGACTACGTTGGAATCAGCACCAAATTCTTGTGCTGCTGCTTTGATTTCCTCGTCTCCAATGCCAGCTGCTTCTGCCACTTCTGCTAAAGATTTTGAAGGATCAATTCCTGCGGCTGCAAGGGTTTTTTCTGTAATTACTTCTTGAAATTCGGCTATCTTTTTATTTAAATGGTATCCAGATAGGGTGATTTCATCAGAGCCAAAAAAGTCCACAAACTGTTGATGATATTTTTCTACTGACTGCCAAGCTTCTTCTAGCAAGTCTGGAGCATCACTGTAAAGATTACTTTTATAGTTTTCTTTGAAATTGCCAATTGCTACAGCCAGTTTTGGTTTGCCTAATTTACCCATTATTGTGTAGGGGCCAGATAACATCCAGTAGCTATCGGTGACAGGAGAAATGCGAGTTAGTAAAATTTCTCCTACTTTCAACCGAGATATTGCCTGTAATGTTTGGGTATTGTTTGGCTTGACAATGTAGCGTTTATCTGTGAGCCAGTTAGTCAACTCAAAGCCATCAGGTAGGATATTACTAATGGCAAATAAGCCAATAAAACTATGATGCCAGCTTTCGATCAGGTTGCGATCGCTCTGTTCTAAATCTGGATGGCTTTCGATAAACAACTCTAATGGTGATTTGTCACCAACTTTCCCGGCTGTCAGAAAGCTATCGATGATTAAGTCCTGCTGCGTACTATCGCCACTTCCACGGCGCGACTGTTCTGCGGCATAAGTTTCCAGTGCTTTTGCCAGTTCGCCTTCAGCATCAAAGACAAAATCTACTAAGGCTTGTTTTAATTGGTGCGATCGTTCTAATATGACATCCACAAGTTAATATCTCGGTGCAACAGATGTAGATTATAGCGTTTAAGAGAATTACAGCATCTAGCTATTGCTAGATTTATGGTGGCGTGTACTTAGCATATAAAGACGCTTGCTGACAAAGTACAGCTTGAGTGTATTGCTAATCTAACCTATCAAGACGAATATAAAAATATTTCAGCTTCTGCTCCTATTGGTAAAATTGGTGATACATATAAGCTAGTCTTCTTTTAAGCATCTAAGAATACTATCAAGTTCGGATGAATACTTATCATTACGAACGAAGTGAAGTAATCGCAGAGATTTTGTGATTGCCTCACTTCGTTGCAATCGCAAATCTAAAAAAGCTAGCTATCTGTACAGTTGCTCATTGTGTGTTTTTAGAAAGCAAAATAAAAAGGCAAAAGAAGATTTTCTTTTACCTTTTTAGTTTTTACCTTTTAAGAGAGACGCAAAATTTAAAGTCTCTATTCGTCGTCGAAATCATCCTCGTCGTCTTCCTCTTCTTCCTCGAAATCATCGTCGTCTACTACTTCATCGGCGATTAATTCATCTTCTTCATCTAGAATTGACCTTTCTGCACGTCTGCTACCAAAGCCAGATTCGCCAAGAGTCGGAGAATCTAAATTATAGGTGCGGGCTGTGCGGTCATCTAATACCATATCCAGGGGATCGTCAACTTCATCCAAGACACTACTGGTAATTTCAGCAGCATAATCTTCGATCGCACCAGGTTCATCATAGGTATTGTACCCAGTACCAGCCGGAATCAATCGCCCGATAATCACGTTTTCCTTTAATCCGCGCAGCCAGTCAGATTTGCCTTCGATAGCGGCTTCGGTAAGTACCCGTGTTGTCTCTTGGAATGATGCGGCGGAGATAAAGCTGTCGGTGTTCAACGATGCTTTGGTGATCCCCAACAATACTGGGGTATACTGTGCCCTAGCACCGCCTGTAATTGCCATAGCTTCGTTCACCTGCTCAACTTGGCGCAGTTCCACCAATTCGCCGGGAAGCATGGTGGTGTCGCCACCATCATCAATCCTGACTTTGTTGGTCATCTGGCGAACGATTACTTCAATGTGCTTATCGGAAATATCAATTCCTTGAGATTGATACACCATTTGCACTTCATTCACCAAGAATGTCTGTACCTTCTGCAAGGCAAGGCTAGCACAGGCATAGATTCCATCTTCGGAACCAAGGCTAAAGAAGATTTCTAAAATTTCGTGGGGATTAGATGGGCCATCAGTTAACGGTTGTCCCGCTAGTACCATTGAGCCATCTGGCACAATCAAGTTTTGTCCAGGCCCCAGAGGATAATCTGTCACCACGCCATTTGATTCTACGACCTTGATAGCGATCGCTTCATCACCACTTTCAGCGTAAACTACCTTAACTTCACCCGCGCGGCGACATAGAATGCACGCTTCTTTGGGTTTACGAGCTTCAAGTAGTTCTTCAATCCGGGGCAAACCTTGAATGATATCTCCAGTTTTGGCGCGTTCAAACACCAGCAACACCAAGTTATCACCCCGTTGTACCAAATCGCCGTCTTCTATCTGCAACACAGCACCAGGGCTGACTCGATAGGGGCGACCGATACGGCTAGTAATAGCGTAGTTTTTAGTACTCAAAGCTGAGTCACTACCAGGTGTAGCAGGGGCATTTTTAATATCCACTACTTGCCCTGATTCTTGGGCAAAAACTCCAGGAGCAATTTCTGTACCTTCTACTAGCAAGTCACCCACTTTTACTTTGGGCTGAGTACTAGTATTCGTAACGATCCTGTCAACGTCGCGCAGCACCAAACAGCGACGCACGTTTTCGGTTCCTTTTTGGACACCCCGCACTTCCCCCCCTTCTTTACACAAGATTTGGGTACGTGCTACCACGGCTCCAGGGGCAATGGAAAGCCCATCGTGTACCTCAAGTGTTGTCTGGGTGCTACCTTGGGTGGCATCGGCGGTAATATCTCGACGAATTACCAAGGACTCCAAAATCACCAGTTGCAAGCGTTGAACTTCTAGGTCTTCAGTATCCTGTACCAGTTCAATATCAGCTGCTAGGGGCGAAGCATTGTGGTCTTGTTCCCCTTCTTGGTCAATTTCCAGTACTAGCTGGGTTCGCAGCAGTTCTACACCTTCAACAGACTTGACACGTTCCGAATCTTTGTAAGGGAGTCTCTGCACCGCCCGTAACTGAATCGATCGCCCGGTTTGTTGGCTTACCGATGTAGTTGATGGGACATCTGGGTTATCAGGTACGGCAAACTCAACTACTGGACGACTCAACAATGCAGGTCCTTCTGGTGTCTCCACATACTGGATATAACGCAATTCCGTGGCGACATTGCCTTGGAATTCCTCACCTGGTTGGATGAAGGTGTTATCTCGCCCGATGACTGATTCTGGATCGTCCACCATCAGCAGTTCGCCTGGCTTGACCACAACTTCCCGCAGGATATCGTTTTTCTGAGTCACTTCTACCACACCACTGTTTTGGCAGAAGATATCCTTCACGACTTCGGTGCCAGCTTCTACAAACTGACCGTCTTCCACCAACAGCAAGGAGATATCTTTATTAACTTCGTGGCTTTCTTCGGGAATCCACAACAGAGTACCGCCCTGCACAACTTCATAACCCAGCTTGGCTTTACCTTTTTTCTGGACTTCGACACCCGCGAATTTCAGGAATCCACCAGTTGTTGTGCGATAGCGGTCATCAATTAACTCTGCTACTACTTGACCGTTTTGCACTTTTGTGCCTGGTGTAGCCCGGAGGTTAAATACCTGGTTGTTGCCAGTGGAAACTAAGTAGTTATTGCGACCTTGAGAACTTTGAACTGTCACCGTTGCCTGGTCTAAGACCACAGAAGCAGTGATAATCTCAATTTCTCTGGTACTCTTACCTGGGGTAGCTTCGGGTAAGCGCACCACACCACCGTGCAAACTGCTTAACTTGGTTTCTGCTAAAACTCCATTAGAAGCGATCGCATCACCATTTTTCACCACCAATTCTGCACCAGGTGGCAAGTTGTAAACTTCCCCAGACAGAATCCAAATCAAACCACCACGTGCGGCTGTGGTTGTGGTATTACCTTGACGGTCAGTTTTTTGTTCTGGAACTACTTCGGCAAATTGCACTTCCCCAGCTAAGTCAGAGGCAACATCTTTAACTGCTTTTTCTGTATTAGTCCGAGTTGTGCGTCCACCAAGGGCAACCTCTGCCAACAACTGACCTTGCTTTACCTTATTTCCATCAAATACGTATAGTGTTGAACCTTGGGTCAGATGAACCTCTTGGTTTTCTGGGGTAACATCACCTACTTTTGTTGGTTCCAAAAGCATGATGCCATTCGCCTCAACATATAGGGCATCTTCTCCGTGGCGAGTCCGATATGTTCTAGTCTTCAGCTTGCGGGGAAGCTTGACAGTCCCATCAATTTTAGAACGAACTTGTTGCGCCACTTCCCCAGTAAACACCCCACCAGTGTGGAATGTCCGCATGGTTAGCTGAGTACCAGGTTCACCGATACTTTGGGCAGCAATGATCCCCACAGCTTCGCCTAAGTCTACCATCTTGGCGTGGGCCAAACTCCAGCCGTAGCAGTGTTGACAGACAGAACGTGCGGCTTCACAAGTTAGTGGCGATCGCACCACAACTTCTCCCACCCCAGATTTTTCAATCTTCTTCGCCAATTCTTCAGGAATTGGGGAATTACGTGCTGCAATCAATTCTTTTGTTACCGGATGCACCACATCTTCCCCAATTACCCGTCCCATCAAGCGGGTTCCTAAAGGAATCAAGGTTTTGGCACCTTCTGTCATTGGTCGAATGGTCAGACCTCTAGTAGTGCCGCAGTCAAATTCCCGAATAATTACATCCTGAGAAACGTCCACCAACCGGCGGGTAAGATAACCAGAGTCAGCCGTCCGCAAGGCAGTATCTACCAATCCTTTTCTGGCACCGTAAGACGAAATAATGTATTCCGTCACCGTGAGTCCTTCACGGAAGTTGGTTTTGATCGGTAAATCGATAATTTCCCCTTGAGGATCTGCCATCAGTCCCCGCATCCCCACCAACTGCCGCACTTGGGAGATGTTACCCCGCGCCCCGGAGAATGCCATCATATATACGGAATTCAGGGGATTAGTCTTCTTGAAGTGGACGACGACTTCATCTTTCAAGGCTTCACTGGTACCATTCCAGGTATCAATTACCTTTTGGAAGCGTTCTACTTCAGTGATTTCTCCCCGTTGATAACGGGTTTCAGTAGCGCGAATTTCTTCCTCGGCTGCTTCTAAGAGCAATCGCTTAGTTGGTGGTATCATCAGGTCATCTACACTGATGGAAACCCCTGCTTTGGTAGCGTAGCGAAATCCCAAATCTTTCAATTTGTCCGCCATCACTGCGGTTCGCGCTGTACCATAATTCGTAAAAGCCCAAGAAATTAAATTTCTCAGTTGACCTTTGTCAACCACGCGATTGCGAAAAATCATTTTTTCGTTAGTCATTAATCATTAGTCCTGAGTCATCAATAATTAATAATTCGTAATTCGTAGTTCGTAATTCGTAATTGAAGAATTAATTACGAATTACGAATTAGAAATTACGAATTAACTTGCTAGTGCTTCCTGAATGGCATTGTTGTAAATAACGCGGCCAGGAGTTGTGTATATATACTGTGAAAGTACATTGCCTTTAGCGTCTTGTCTGACTCGACGGAACTTATAGAGTAATGTGCGAGTACCATCCTCGTTTTCCGTCACTTTCACGGGTTCCGTATCGGGTTGGTCTGATTCTATTTCACCATCAAACCTTACGTAAATATAGGCGTGCAAGTCAATTTGATCTTGCTGGAAAGCCATAATTACATCCTCTAGCGAAGAAAAGTAATTTCCTGCACCTTTTGTCGCACCGGGATTTTCTGCGGTTAAGTAATACGCTCCCAACACCATATCTTGGCTAGGCGTGATGATCGGTTTACCCGTGGCTGGTGACAAAATATTGTTAGAAGCCAACATCAGCAACCGGGCTTCAGCCTGACTTTCTAACGACAGAGGGACGTGTACCGCCATTTGGTCGCCGTCAAAGTCGGCGTTAAACGCTGGACACACCAGAGGATGCAATTGAATCGCTCTACCTTCTACTAAAATCGGTTCAAAAGACTGAATACCCAATCGGTGCAACGTTGGTGCCCGATTTAGCATTACAGGGTGTCCTTCAATCACCTCTTCCAGCACATCCCAAACACTGGGATCGTTACGCGATATCAACTTTTTCGCAGCTTTGATATTATTTACCATGCCGCTACGGATAAGGCGGTTAATCACAAATGGTTGAAATAGCTCAATTGCCATTTCTCTAGGCAAACCGCACTGGTGAATTTTCAGCTTTGGCCCGACCACAATTACCGAACGTCCAGAGTAGTCAACCCGTTTACCTAACAAGTTTTGTCGGAAACGTCCTTGCTTACCCTCAATAATGTCAGACAAAGATTTCAGTGGTCGGTTATTTGCCCCTACCACAGTGCGTCCCCGACGACCATTGTCAATCAAAGCATCCACTGCTTCTTGCAGCATCCGCTTTTCGTTCCGCACAATAATCTCTGGTGCCAAAATTTCTTGCAAGCGTGCCAAACGATTGTTGCGGTTAATTACCCGCCGATACAAATCATTCAAATCGCTGGTGGCAAACCGTCCGCCATCTAGTTGCACCATTGGGCGCAAGTCAGGAGGAATTACGGGAATAACTGCCATTACCATCCACTCTGGTTTGGAACCAGTGGCGATAAAGTTGTCAATTACCCGGAGTCGCTTAATTAGCTTGGCTCTCTTTTGTCCCTTGGCGTTACCAATTTCTTCGCGTAGGCTTTCGGCTTCTTGCTCTAAATTGATATCAGCAAGCAAACGCAACAGCGCTTCCGCACCAATGCCTACTTCTACGCCTTGCAGCACAGAATCTTCGCTATAAATTTGGTCTTCTATTTCCAACCACTGGTCTTCACTGAGTAGCTGTTTGTAAGTTAAAGTTTCGGCATTACCTGCACTCAGGACAACATAAGAGTTGAAATAGACAATCTGCTCGACATCCCGCAAGGGCATATCTAGCAGGATGGAAATATAGCTAGGAATGCCTTTGAGATACCAAACGTGAGCGACTGGTGCAGCGAGTTTAATGTAACCCATGCGGTGACGACGCACCCGTGACTCGGTGACTTCTACCCCACAACGCTCACAGACAATACCTCTATGACGAACTCTTTTATACTTACCACAATGGCATTCCCAATCTTTTGCGGGGCCAAAAATGCGCTCACAAAATAAGCCATCCATTTCTGGCTTGAGAGTTCGGTAGTTAATCGTCTCTGGCTTGGTAACTTCACCAACTACTTGACCATTAGGCAATGTTCTTTCGCCCCATTGCCGAATGCGTTCGGGGGAAGCCAAGCCGATTTTTACGTAGTCAAACTGATTAGTTTGGGCAGGTCTCATAATTAGTTCGTAATTCGTAATTCGTAATTCGTAATTAACAATTTCTAATTCGTAATAGTGGCGATCGCAACCTACGCCAACGTAATTCATAATTCGTAGTTAAGAAGTAGTAATTTTGGATTTCTAGTTCGGAATTATCGATTTTTCTTCAATTTCGAACTACAAATTATTAAATTTCTCTTCAATTACGAATTACGAATTACGAATTACGAATTACTCGTCATCATCCAGCGATTCGCGGGAAAGAGATTCATAAGTTGGTCGAGGAGGTGTGCGACGGGCTGATTGATCTGCCATCAAATCGACTTCCACATCTAGGGAACTGCCATCTGCTTGGGTTTCTACCTTGTGTACGGCAATGTCTAACCCCAATGATTGCAACTCGCGCATTAGCACCTTAAAGGATTCTGGAGTTCCAGGTCGAGGAATTGCCTTACCTTTAACGATCGCATTTAACGCTTCATTCCGTCCTTGCATATCGTCAGATTTAACTGTGAGCAATTCCTGTAAGGTGTAAGCTGCACCAAAGGCTTCCAATGCCCACACTTCCATTTCCCCAAACCTTTGACCACCTTGTTGTGCTTTACCACCCAAGGGTTGCTGAGTCACCAGTGAGTATGGGCCTGTAGAACGGGCGTGGATCTTATCATCCACCAAATGCACCAGCTTCAGCATGTAAGCCACACCGATGGTAATTGCTCGGTCAAAGGGTTCGCCTGTACGACCGTCATACACCATGATTTTGCCTGGGTTATCTGGGTTATATACCCAGTCTTTCCCTGTTTCGTCCCGTGCTTCTTGCAATTTGCCATGCACGATTCGGCGGGATGTCTCTTCACCGTACATTTCATCAAAGGGAGTAATCTTAAATCGTACTCCCAAGGTCTGACCAGCCCAACCCAAGAGGCATTCAAATACTTGTCCGACGTTCATCCGGCTGGGTACACCCAAGGGGTTGAGTACAATGTCCACTGGTGAACCATCGGGCAAATAAGGCATATCTTCTGCCGGCAATATCCGAGAAATAATCCCTTTATTACCGTGTCGTCCTGCCATTTTGTCGCCAACTTGGATTTTACGTTTTTGGGCAACATATACCCGGACTACCATATTGGCTCCTGGTGGCAGTTCATCGCCTTGTTCGCGGGTAAACAAGCGCACATCAACGACGCGACCTTTTTCACCGTTGGGGACTCGCAAGGAATTGTCCCGCACATCCCGCGCTTTTTCACCGAAAATCGCCCGCAACAGTTTTTCTTCTGGCGGTTGGTCAGATTCACCTTTAGGTGTGACTTTTCCTACTAAGATATCCCCAGCTTCTACCCACGCCCCAATGCGAATGATTCCTTGTTCATCCAACTGGCGTAAGGCATCTTCCCCGACGTTGGGAATTTCTCTGGTAATTTCTTCTGGCCCCAGTTTCGTCTGTCTAGCTTCAATTTCATATTTCTCAATGTGAATTGAGGTGTAGACATCATCCTGCACCAGTCTTTCAGAGATTAAAATCGCATCTTCGTAGTTGTAGCCTTCCCAAGGCATATAGGCTACGACGATATTTTGTCCTAGCGCTAATTCACCGCCTTCGGTGGAGGAGCCATCAGCCAATACCTGACCAGCAACAACCTTTTCGCCAATGCGGACGAGGGGTTTTTGATTTAAACAGGTGTCTTGGTTAGAACGTTGGTACTTGGAAAGGGTGTATTTAATTTCTGAGGTATTAGGTTTAGGACGGACGCGAATTTCCGTGGCATCCACATAAGTGACATCGCCATCAGTACGCGATACAACCACCATCCCGGAGTCTCTTGCTCCTTGGGCTTCCAAACCAGTACCCACCAAAGGACGCTCTGGCTTAAGTAGTGGTACTGCTTGCCGTTGCATATTCGATCCCATCAGCGCCCGGTTAGCGTCATCATGCTCCAAAAAGGGAATCATGCTGGTTGCTACCGATACAATCTGTACGGGAGATACGGCTACGTAGTCCACTTGCTCCGGTGTTGTGGTGGAAAATTCTTGCCGATACCGGACTGGTACTAGTGGGCCAATAATGTGCCCGGTTTCATCTACAGGAATATCCCCAGGAGCAACCCGTAGATCGTCTTCCTCATCGGCTGTCATGTAGGCTGGAGGCAGATCGAATCTGACTCGCCCATTTTCTACAGGTCTAAATGGTGTTTCGAGGAACCCGTACAAGTTAACCCGCGCATGGGTTGCCAAGGAGCCAATCAATCCGGCGTTGGGGCCTTCTGGTGTCTCAATAGGGCAAATGCGTCCATAGTGACTAGGGTGAATATCCCGTACAGCAAACCCAGCGCGTTCGCGGGTTAAACCACCAGGGCCAAGAGCGCTCAAACGGCGTTTGTGCGTCAGTTCTGCGAGAGGATTGGTTTGATCCATGAACTGACTTAACTGGCTGGAACCAAAGAATTCTTTAATTGCTGCTACCAAGGGTTTGGGGTTCACCAAGGAAGCGGGGGTTAATACTTCGGCATCGGATACGGTCATCCGCTCCCGAATAATTCTCTCTAAACGGTTTAAGCCTACCCGCACTTGGTTTTGCAGCAATTCACCGACGCTTCTCACCCGACGGTTGCCTAAGTGATCAATGTCATCGATGTTACCGATATCATATTCTAGGTTAATTAGGTAATCTACGGCTGCCAATATATCGCCAGCAGTCAATACCCGCATGGTGTCTGGGACAGAAAGGCGCAATTTCTTGTTGAGTTTATACCGCCCAACGCGACCGAGGTCATAACGTTTCGGGTCAAAGAAACGAGAATCTAAGAGTTGTTGTCCACCTAATACTGTGGGTGGTTCACCAGGACGCAGTTTCCGATATAACTCCATCAGGGCTTCTTCTTCAGAAAATTGCCCTTCTTTTTCGATGGTTTTTTGGAAATATTCAGGGTGGCGTAAAGCGTCAAAGATTTCGTTGTCTGATAACCCTAAAGCCTTTAGTAGTACCTGCGCGGAGAGTTTGCGGGTTTTGTCGATGCGTACCCACACCAAATCGTTACGGTCTGTTTCAAATTTCAGCCATGCTCCCCGGTTGGGAATTAAGCTAGCTGAATAAGTCCGTCGCCCGTTTTTATCAATTTCTGATTTGTAATAAACCCCTGGCGATCGCACGATTTGGTTGACAATTACCCGCTCGGCCCCGTTAATAATAAACGTGCCGCGATCGGTCATCAAAGGCAAATCACCAATGAATACCTCTTGCTCTTTGATTTCCCCGGTTTCTTTATTAATCAGCCTTGTGGGAACATACATTTGGACGGCATAAGTACTATCCCGCCGTTTCGCTTCTTCGACGCTGTACTTTGGCTCCTTGAGTTTGTAGTTATGACCCAAAAAGTGCAATTCTAATTTGCCCGTATAATCTGTAATAGGACTAAAGGAGTTCAGTTCTTCTATCAGCCCTTCTTCCAAAAACCAGCGAAAGCTCGCTCGCTGGATTTCAATCAAATCGGGCAACAGAAAGGCGGGTTCCATGTATGTTTCTTTAGTCATGCCTCTTCCTTTGTCAACCTGGTAAAATTTTCCCTTGGACACTGCTGTTTCACGCTTCCCACTGCTAGGCAGTGTCCTTAGTTGTTTGGGAACTTCTGACACACTTGCTATTTACAGGTGTGGGCAAACGCAGCCATTAAAGCTGGAATGAGCAATTTGGACAAGGGGATAATTGCCCCTAATCGGGTACTCAGACAACAAAAACCCACTATAGTCTTGATTTAAGAAGAATATACAGTTGAGATATTCCTGAGTTTTATCTACGTTCTTCATTTCCCCTCCAAAAAGCGCGTTAATTTGCTGACGCAGCTCTAGACGGTGTGTTTTAAATCCACCCGGCTATTTAGACTCTCAGTGATATCTTGAGATATCCTAAGACTGAGGGAACGATCCGCACCTTGTCGGTTTTGAATCAGAATCACTTCGTTTTGCTGGATTGTACTCACAAGGCAATTTCGTTTAAGGATTTTGTATAGGTTAAATACACATCAAGCCGATGTTGTGCAGAAGCCTAGCTCAACCTGGTTTGGCACGGTTAGTCATTATGTGGAGAGCATCCGCTTGTGGAGATATGGAGGATGGCCAAGCCGATAACATCACGGAAAATTAGGCTCAGAAATTTTAGGTTCCTTCCTTTATCATTATGGCGCAAGCAAAATGTTTTTGAGGGAATAATATTACCATATTTTCCCTTCCTAGAGTTTTATTTTTTTTAGCACAACTGAATTAAAGAGATTAGATCCCACTTTATATTGACAGACCGAATAGTTCACAGGCATTCTGGGTGGTTTGATGCGCGATCGCTTCTACTGTTTCTTGACGCAGTTTAGCTACTTGCTCGGCTACATAAAGTACGTAAGCCGGCTCATTCCGTCTCTCACCCCGTTTCGGAACAGGTGCGAGGAATGGGCAGTCTGTTTCAATTAGTAGGCGATCGCTACTTACCATCGCAGCTGATGATTGGATTGCTTTGGCGTTTTTGAACGTTACTGTCCCGCTAAAGCTGATGTAGAAGCCTAAATCAAGAAACCATTGAGTTTCTTCTGGCGTTCCTCCCCAGCAATGCATGACACCCCGCACTCTTTCTCCCTTAAGTTCGCGCCATTTTTGCAAGACTTCCCTGGTTGCCACAGCAGCATCGCGGCAGTGGATAATTACTGGTAAGTTGAGTTCAGATGCGATCGCTAACTGTGACTCAAATACCATTAGCTGATGCTCATAGTTATCAGCTTTGTAAAAATCCAGCCCCATTTCCCCAATTGCTACAACATTCGAGTCAGAACTAGCTAAAGTTTTGATTTTCTCAGCTGTCTCGCTATTCCATTTATCAGCATCTAAAGGGTGTAATCCCACGGCAAAGCTGATTTCGGGAAACTCGTGGGCGATGGATTGGATGCTGGAAAACTCATCAGGGTGAACACAGGAATGGACTAAATGTACTACTCCTGCTTCTTGCCACCGCGATCGCACTGTTGCTAAATCTGGCTGAAAACTATCAAAGTTGAGATGAACGTGCGTGTCTACCAGTTGCATTCTTTGTTCTTTGTCGTTAGTCATACATATTGTTAGCCGTGAGCGCGACTAAGGACAAATGACCCTCTAGGTAAATCTTTCTCCTCTGCTAGCCGCCACGCGAGCGCCAAATGTTCAAGAGGGAAATCAAGCCCACCACTTGTTTTAATTAGAATAAACAAAAGTAGTTGCTGATAAGGCAGCCCTGCTATTTTCAGTTGAAAACCCTGCAAACTACACTAGCTTCGGGTGAGCAACTGGCGTTTTACGCCAATTACTACAGCTTTCAGAAAATTCGTAACCTAGTGATTCACTCAGTTAGAAGATCGCACTGGCTCAACTCATGATTATTCAGCTGCTGTTTGAGTTACAGGTTTTAGTTTATGAGCCAATCTCGACTTTTTCCTTGCGCCATTATTGGCGTGAAGGACACCCCGTTTGACTGCTTTATCGATTTTGCCGTAAGCTTCGGATAACCGAGCCTCTGCTTCTTGTTGTAATTCTGGGGTAGGATTAGCTGTATAGACAGCTACCGCACTAGAGTATTTCTTCATCAGCGTCTTGACTGCTGATTTGTAAGCTTTGTTACGCAGTCGGTTACGTTCTGCGATTTGGGCACGCTTGAGAGAAGACTTTGTATTCGCCACAGTCAATTCCAAAAATACTATTAATATGTACACACACTACTAGACTTACTAATATAGCATCCAAATTGCCAATGTTATAATTTCCTAAAAAAATTAATTCTGCTATTGGGGAATAGTTATTCTCCTGCTTCCCAATCTATCCAGTCCCCAATTTAGTGTGTCGTCAATTGAGGAAATGCGTTAAAATAAGCGATATAAAATAAAACAGTGACCCTAACTCACTGGCCTCTAACTGATAAAACAGTACGATTGTCAATGTAATCTGTCCTGAATTTAGGATGTATTGTTCAGAGGCAAAAAACTGTAACCAGCTTTTCAGGAGGTTTGAAAGTACAGAAGCGATATAAAATAGTGTCTGTATTAGGAGATGTTAAGTACTAATAAGTTAGGAAAATAAGTAATAATTATACTCAGACCCTATCCCCTGTAAATATGGGGAATTTGATGTACAAACACACCACCTGCACCCCGCAAGGAGTGAGGGGAAGGGCAAAGGGGTAGTGGAAAATGGCACACCCACTTCTTGCCGTCAGCCTATTAAGGTTTGTCGGACTGAGCAATTAAGTTGCCTTCTCAAGTAAACCATCTATTGGCAGTCTTGAGAGTATCAAAAAAATCCAGGTTAAGCTAGAGAAGAGAATTAGAGTCAGCTTGCATACCCCAGTGGGTCAAGAGCAATACTAAATCTCAGGTGTGAATATTATAATTTTGGCATTGTCCTTACTCCATGCTGCGAATCATTACTCAGCAGGCAGACGTTAGAGCAGAACTGCAACGGATCTGCGATCGCACCCATGACGAACAAGTGGTTCACAAAGAAGCAACGGTACGCGAAGTTTTGCAAGCAGTGAAGCGCCAAGGCGACAAAGCTCTATTGCATTACACAGCCGAATTTGACAAACAAACCCTGAAAGCAGAAGAACTTCGAGTTACAGGCTCGGAACTAGATGCAGCCTATCAGCAGGTGTCAAAGGAGTTGTTGGGAGCAGTTCGGCTAGCTTGCCGCCAAATTGAAGCGTTTCATCGTCAGCGAGTCCCAAAAAGCTGGGTACACTTTGGCGACGATGAAATAGTGCTGGGCAAACGCTACACTCCTGTAGATCGAGCGGGGTTGTATGTGCCTGGTGGCCGTGCAGCCTATCCCAGTACAGTGCTGATGAATGCAATTCCGGCTCGTGTTGCTGCTGTACCCCATATAGTGATGGTGACACCACCAGGCCCAGGGGGTGCAATTAACCCAGCAGTTTTGGTAGCTGCCCAAGAAGCAGGAGTACAAGAAATTTATCGGATTGGGGGCGCACAAGCGATCGCTGCTTTAGCTTATGGCACAGAAACGATTCCGAAAGTGAATGTGATTACTGGGCCTGGTAACATTTATGTCACCCTAGCGAAAAAACTTGTCTATGGCACCGTTGGTATTGATTCTTTGGCAGGCCCTAGCGAAGTGCTGGTGATTGCCGATGAAACCGCAAATCCGGTGCATGTAGCTGCTGACTTGCTAGCCCAAGCCGAACACGATCCAATGGCGGCAGCAATTTTGCTGACGACAGATGCGGCTTTGGCGAAAAACGTGCAATTAGCCTTGGAAAGGCAGTTAGTAGATCATCCACGGCGAATAGACACAGAAAAAGCGATCGCTCATTATGGGTTGATTGTCCTTGTGGAATCCCTCGAAGCAGCAGCAGAACTCTCAAATGAATTTGCCCCCGAACACCTGGAATTAGAAGTAAAAGACCCTTGGGCACTCTTACCACAGATTCGCCACGCTGGGGCAATCTTTTTGGGTTACTCAACACCAGAAGCTGTGGGAGACTATTTGGCAGGGCCTAATCACACCTTGCCAACTTCTGGCGCTGCCCGCTATGCCTCGGCGTTAGGTGTTGAAACCTTTCTGAAACACTCCAGTATTATTCAATACTCCCAAACAGCGCTGCAAAATGTGGCTGGTGCCATTGATGTCCTAGCAACAGCAGAAGGCTTACCTTCTCATGCTGATTCAGTCCGCCGCCGAGTTCAGCAAGAAGAGTGATTTGGAATGGTTAAGTTTTTACTAATACTGTTGACAAAAGTCACTCTGTCGGTAATGAGTAAAAGTTTGGATGGCGATGTTTGACGACAAGTCGCTACCCTGCTTAAGCCTTTTGGCGGGCATCTACAAATGGGAGTATCCCAATTTTGCCAAAATAAAATTTGTAGTGGGAGCATCTTGCTCCCTAATGTCCAGGAAGCGGGCTAGAAGCCCGCACTACCAAAAAATGAATTTACACATTTGGGATGCTCCCCTACAAATTAGGCATTGCCCGCCTAATCCAGTGGCTTATTAAGGAAAGAGTTATCTGTGTAATAAGCTAGCAAGCACGCCCTAATGTCAAAGTTGGTGAAACCGATTTATGGCATAGCCTCCAATACATAAACTAAATAATCAGATGGGAAAAAATTTAGTGTAACTGCCAACAAGTTTTACTCCAGTTTTACTACATACTTATTTAAGGGATCTACTCTTATAGGAGACGAGAGCGGTGCTAAAGAATATTTTGGTAGCTCTAGATGGTTCGGAAATTGGAGAACGAGTAATTCAGAGTTTAGATAATTTTGCGTTGTCAAAAGATACCAAGATTATTCTCTGTCATGTATTTCCCACGCCAGAGTCAGAAATGGAACTACCTGCCGATCGTCCTCAACCAGAGCCCCCAACATTTTCTTATTTCCAGTTGGAAAAACAGTTGCAATCCTATCAGGAAAAATTATCAGTCACAAGTGAGTTAGAACTGGTAACTGGCGATCCTGCTGAAGAGATTATTCGCCTTGCCAATATTTACAAAGCTGACTTGATCGTAATTGGCAGTAGAGGGTTGATTGGGATGAAGCGAATTGTCCAGCGTTCTGTTAGCAGTCAAGTTGTAGAAGAGGCTAATTGTTCGGTGTTCGTAGTAAAGCCGAATTAGAATGAGGTAAAGGCAAATCAAACGATCGTGCCATGACTACAACCCCAGCAGTTACTAAACGACTTACCTTTGAAGAGTATCTGGCTTATGATGATGGCACTGATACCCGCTACGAATTGGTCAATGGAGAACTAATTCCCATGAGTCTAGGAAGTGGACAACATGGGGCTTTAACAGAATTTCTCAATGTTTGCTTTCGATTAGAAATTCTCCGGCTAAAGTTAGATTGGACTTCTAAACAAATGGTTATCGGTGTTCGTTCCCCCCGTGCTGGCAGATGGGATACATCGAGAATTCCAGATGTAGTTGTGATGCCATTACCTCAGTGGCGGGAGTTGAAAAACCGAGAAGCAGTTATTGAACTCAACGAATCACCTCCTTTGTTGGTGGTAGAAGTCGTTAGCGAATCAACAAAGACTGTAGACTATCGAGCCAAGCGAGTTGAGTATAATGTTCTCAACATTCCAGAATATTGGATTGTCGATCCATTAACGAGCAAAGTGACTGTCTTCACATTAATAGAAGAATTATACGAACCAGTAGAGTTTGTTAGTAGCGATCGCATTCTATCTCAAATTTTTCCAGAGTTAGAATTAACAGTTGAACAAGTTTTGACAACCGATTCTTAAAAAGAATTTAAGGATTTAAAAAATCTAAATGCTCACCTGGTTCGTGGCGTAACTTCTTTAGAGACGCTTGAATTTTCAATTTACCTTGGTCAAGCAGTACAATCCAATCAGCCCGATTGATGACTCTAGGACGGTGACTAATCAGGATTGTGGTTTTGCCTTGACGGTAAAACAGCACCTTGTCTAAAACCTCTGCTTCACTCACAGGGTCAAGTCCGGCAGTTGATTCATCTAAAATCAAAACTGGTGGTTTGTTTACTATAGCGCGTGCGATCGCTAGTCGTTGCCTTTGTCCACCAGAAATATTTGCGCCAAATTCACCTAAAACCGTTTGATATTTATCGGGTAACTTGCTGATAAAATCATCAGCCCCCGCAATTTGACAAGCTATAACAATTTCCTCAAAAGTAACGTTAGGCGAACCTAAACGGAAGTTTTCTAGAATTGACCTACTCCAAAAGTGTGCTTCTTGGGGAACCAAAATAACTTGTTGGCGGAGACAATCTAAAGAAAGGTCTTCCAGATTATAAATACCAATACGAATATTACCAGACTGAGGCGGATATAAACCGGCAATCAATTTTGACAGCGTACTTTTACCACAGCCAGATTTGCCAATGAGGGCGGTAACTTTACCACCAGGAATAGCCACAGAGAAGTCTTCTAAAAGGTCAACTCTACCCGCGTGATGAAAGTTGAGATTTGTGCAGATTATATTGGATTTCTCAGGAATTTTAGCAAAAGGTTTTTTGGTATCTCCTTGATTTTCTGGTGTAGCATTGATGACTTCTGTAAGGCGTTGGGTTGCAGTTTTAACTCTGATTAATTCATCATTAAATCTTACCAACTCAGTAACTAAATTTAGAACATTCTCAGCCATACCATTGAAAGCTAATAGTTGACCTATACTGATTTCATTGGCAATCACTAAGTTACTGCCAAACCAAAGCAAACTCACACCACCAATAGCAGAAACAAAACTAGAGAAAGTATTGTTAATAATCCCAATTTGCATGGTGCGAAAGGTGATATTTGCCACCGTGCCAAAGCGACTTTGAAATTCTTCCCAGAATTGAGGGGCTGCGGTGGTAGTTTTGAGTGTGAGTGCGCCTTTAAAACTTTCCACAAGAACACCTTGATTTTCTGCCTCTGATGCGAATAAATTACGAGTTTTTTGTCGTAGTGTGGGCTGAAAAATTAATGTAGATAGCATCATTAAAGGAATAATTAGCAGAGAAATAAGCGTAAGTTTCCAACTATAGAAAATCATGAATCCCAAAGAAACAAAAGCAATAAATATACTTGCAGGAAGTGAGCTAATTACCTGGGAAACTAATTGATTAATTTCTTGAATATCTCGTAATCTGCTGACAATTTCACCACTACGACGTGATTCATAATAACTCAGTGGTAAGCGCAGAATTTGTCGCCCAAATTCTAGAATTAAACCTAATTCTAAGCGTTGAGCAAAGTGAGCAATTAAGTTAGACTGCACTAATCTGAGGCTACTACTAACAATATTCATTACCACAACAGCAATAACCACAGCATTTAGCAGTTTAATATCGCCTCTGACTAACACATCATCAGTAAGAATTTGAATAAGAAATGGGGAAGCTAAAGAGAGTAAGCCCAAAACTAAAGCATAAATAAAAGCTTGAGCAATAATGCCTTTGTAAGGTAAAACTCGCTGAATAAATTGTCCAAATCCGCTAATTTTATCTTCAGGTTGGACAAAAAAGCGAGTTGCATCAGGCTCTAATAAAAGTATTACCCAGTTAGTCCAAGCCTCGGCTAACTCTTTTTTGGAAAGATAACGAACGCCTACGGCTGGATCGGCAATTACATATTTTCCGCTTTTTTGACCATACAAAACAACCCAGTGATAGCCCATCCAGTGAATGATTGCTGGTAATGGCGCTTCATTCATTCTGTTGAGTATTTCAGGTGACGCTTTAAGCGTGCGAGCGTTTAAACCGAGTATTTCTGCTCCTTGTCTTAAACCTAATAATGTAGTTCCTTGTTGTCCTGTTCCTACTGCTTCGCGGATGCGGTTGATGTTTAGATTACGTTTATAGTGTTTGGCAATAGTAGCAAGGCAAGCAGCACCGCAGTCTTCTTCACTATGTTGTAAAACATTTTGATAAGTCATTAAATATACACCTTGATAACTTAATATAAATTACACTTTACTTCATTTAGTTTTTACAATATTATCTATAAATATACTCAAGCTAATAATAAAAGACTCCTGTAAAAAGACGGGAGTCTTTTGTTAGACAAAACTAAGTTATTTACTAACTAATTAGCAAAAATGTCAGATGTACTAATAGACTTTGACTGGCTGAAATAATGCTTGTCCCAACTTACTAAAAGCCCGATTTACCTTTTGCTTTTGAGCATCACGCAAAACGCCATAAACTGTTGCCATACCTGTAACAGCAACCCAAAACCATCCACCATTGATACTAGCAGACTCTTCAGAAGTAATTTCGGTGAAAAGCGAATTTTTATCTTCCATGTTGCTTATTTTTTGCTCCTTGCAAAATCATTCAATTAATAAATAATGAATTTAATTTGCAGCCTCCTCATTAAATTTAAAAAAATGAATGAGGCAGCTTTGAGGTCATTTAGAGTATTGCCCAGTCCCAGACACGATCACTAAGCGGGGTTTATCATAGGGGTCGTAGCTAGTAGTTGTGCGACCATTCGCATTTCTGTATGGAGCCATTCGTGTGTTGTACTTAATTAGTTCCTTGAATGTGTATTGTGCAAGCTCCATCCAAGGAAAACTAAAACCGCCATTGATATTCGCAGCTTCTTCAGCAGAAATTTCAGTGAAAAATTGTTCTTTAGTAGTGGATTGCATTTTTTAGTTTCTTCGTTTTTTGATCATATTTTAACTTTTCAAGAGTCTATATGACTCATGAAAAGTTAATTAAACCATCTTAAAACTAACGTCTAAACCTATAATAATTTACAACAGTCTGTACTGCCTTCTTTGTTTCGTTAATTCGATCATTAATCCAATTAGCCACTGGCTGAAATAAATTACCTCCATTGATATTCGCAGCTTCTTCAGTAGTAATTTCGGTGAAAAGTTGTCCTTCAGTAGTAGATTTCATTTTTGAGTCTCCCTTTTGATTAATTGGAAATTATCAAGCAGCAAAATTCAATGTAGGTTAGGTAATGAAAGTGATTTAATTTGAGAAAATCACTTTATTCACTACCTACAATTACTGGGGTTATTTCTTGAATAAATTTTTTACGGTGTCATATACACCATAGACTTCAATAGCTCTCCAAACCCACTTACCACCTTGGTAGACGAGTTTAAGTACAGTTCCCCAACCACCACCATTAATAGCAGCAGCTTCTTCAGCAGTCATTTCGGTAAAAAGCAAGTTTTGATTATTCATGATTTACTTCCTAATAGTAAATTATTGAAAATGAGAAATTGATGAAATTGACAAATTATTAGAATAGACGATAACGAGGAGGCAAAAGAGGACGAAAAGGAGGCTTTGAAGAACGTGGTGGCAACAAAGGCCAAAAAGATAAACTTCCATTAACAGAAGCCGATTCTTTAGAACTTAACTCAGTAAAAAGTTGATTGTTTTTCATCTCATTTAACTTCAGCAATTTGTTTGCCTATATCCAATTTATCCTCGTGTAAAAAAACACACCAGTATTTGCGCTGAAATTGCTCATGATTTCAACTCACGATATCTTCATTAAATTCGCGGTTTTCATGAACTAGGGTTGAATTGCTAAGGTACAGGGAACAATAAAAGACAAGTACTATTAAGCACTCATGCTCAACAACCCTAATTCAGACTTTCTCCGCCCAATCAAAAGCGATGAATTCCTCCCCCCCATTAGTCTGTGGACAACTCTGGGTGGGCTATTTTTAGTTAGCACTTTTGGTATAGCTGTTGTTCTCGCCGCCTTTACCAAATACGATGTCACAGTTAAAGCAGCCGCCACGGTCAGACCTTACGGGGAAATACGGATAGTGCAAGCGGCAATGGAGGGAACTGTTCAAAACATCTTGGTGAAAGAGAATCAAGTACTGAAAAAAGGAGATGCGATCGCCTACATTGACTCTTCTCAACTCCAAACTAAAAAAAGCCAACTCATCGGGAATATTCAACAAAACCAGCAGCAAGTAGCTCAACTCGATGCCCAAATTCGCGCCTTAGATGGGCAAATTGCTGCTGAAAATAATCGCAGCGATCGCACTGTTGCTTCCGCTAAAGCAGATATGAATCGCACCCAACGCGACTATCAAGATAGAAAAGTCACTGCTAATAGCGATGTTCAAGAAGCTGAAGCTAATATTAAAATTGCCGAAGATGAATTGCAAAAAGCCCAAGCCGATTTACAGTCAGCCCAAGCAAATACTAGAGCTACTGAGGCAGCATTAAAAGCAGCTATTGTCAAGCGCGATCGCTATAAAACCATAGCCCAATCTGGCTCGATTTCTTTGAATCAACTAGAAGAAGCTCAACTCGCCGTTGATCAACAACAACAATCCCTGGAGTCGCAAACATCTGCTGTGGAAAGCCAAAAACAAGTAATTGAGCGACAAGGGCGATCTGTAGAAGCTGCGATCGCTCGAAAAAATCGGGCTTTAGCGGTGGTGAATCCGAGTAATGCAGTGTTAGCGATCGCAACGGAGAAAATAGCCGAAGAACGTGCTACAGGTGAAGTCAGTTTGGCGAGATTGAACCAAGAAAAAAAGAGTCTGCTTCAGCGTACAATTGAAATCCATTCATCAATTAACAACGCTCAAAAAGACCTAAAACAAGTCTTGACAGAACTGCAAAAAAGTGTAATTCGTACCTCGGAAGCTGGTACTATTCTCAAACTGGAATTAAGAAATACTGGGCAAGTTGTGAGGGCTGGAGATGCGATCGCACAAATTGCTCCCAATAATACTCCTTTGGCGATCAAAGCCCGGATTGCTGCTGCTGATATTAGCAAAGTTCGTGTATGCAAAGCTGTACAAGTAACAGAATGCACAGAAGGTAAAGTCATCATGCGGATTTCTGCCTATCCTTACCCAACCCAGATTACGGGACACTCAATGGTGCTGTTAGAGGTATTACTGCTGACGCGATTACACCTCAAACTAACAGCAATATTGCTGTTGCACCTTACTATGAGATCACAATCCAGCCCGATAGACTTAATCTTATTAAGGGTAATAAATCCTACTCTATTCAACCTGGCATGGAAATTACAGCCGATATAATTTCTCAAGAAGAGACTGTTCTAACATTTATTTTGAGAAAAGCAAGACTGCTTACAGATTTGTAGGCTGATCGATCAGACACATAGAGACAAGGAAAATCCCCTTGTCCCTACGTTCAGTCGATTCAACGTCCTTGAGTTGCCAGAAATTGACGCAAGCTCAACAAACTCAAAGTTTGACCCAAATTCAAGGGCAAAAGTGAAACTCCTTCCAAGCGGGATTGTACCCAACCTTCTCCCCAGTACCATTCGTGAAACCCGTCAATACCTCCACTGAGTAGCAAACGCAGACAGTTGGATTTTACAATGTCTACTTGATGATGAATCGAGACTGGTCCAGTCCAGGTTGTAAACTGAAATCTAGGAAGCAGTTCTTCTGGCATTCCTGGTGCAAAGCGTTGCCCTAAGAGCCATTTTTCTAGTTGTACCGGATGCAGCAGACTGTCACGAATTGCATCTGTTGGCGCTTCAATTTCGATCCGCAGTTGGCTTTGTTGAAAATTACCCAGCATTTTTCTAAGATTGCCTAAAAGTGAGACATCGCTATTTCTAATATTGCAAATAGTTTTTGTCATTAGTCATTAGTCCTTTGTCCTTTGCAAATAATCTAATGACCAATGACCAATGACCAATGACCAATGACCAATGACCAATGACAGCCGTTTATTTGCTTAACACTCCACTACGTTACTTTTCTTGCAGCAGAGAACTTAGAATAGAAAAAGTGAACTTGTTAAGAAATGTAAGGTTATTCATGGCGGATCAGTTAATTCGTGCAACAGCAGCCGAAGGTGGAATTCGTGCCGTAGGTGCGATCGCCACACGTTTAACAGAAGAAGCACGGCAGCGCCACAAACTTTCTTATGTGGCAACGGCAGCACTGGGACGGACTATGGTAGCGGGCTTGTTGATGGCTTCTAGTATGAAGCGAACTGGGTCAAGGGTGAATGTCCGAGTCAAAGGCGATGGGCCTTTGGGCGGCATATTGGTAGATGCAGGCTTAGATGGTACGGTACGCGGGTATGTGGGGAATCCATCTGTAGAATTGCCTCCCAATGCCAAAGGCAAGCTAGATGTTGGTGGTGCAGTGGGTGGTGGCTACCTCTACGTTGTGCGGGATGTTGGTTATGGTTATCCTTACTCCAGTACGGTAGAACTAGTTTCTGGCGAAATTGGCGATGATGTGGCTCATTATCTGGTGAATTCCGAACAAACACCTTCAGCTTTAGTTTTAGGTGTGTTTGTGGGAGCAGGCGGAGTAACTGCGGCTGGAGGATTATTAATACAAGTGTTACCAAAAGCTGCCAGAGATGAAGCCCTAGTAGAAACCTTGGAATCACGGGTCGCTAGTCTGGCAGGATTTACGCCATTGTTGCAAGCTGGGAAGAATTTGACTGAAATCTTTACCGACCTCTTGGGCGACATGGGACTGCAAATCTTTCCCGAACGGCAAATGCTGCGCTTCCACTGTGGTTGTTCTTTCGATCGCGTTTTAGGGGCACTGAAGATTTTGGGAGAGGCCGAACTGCAAGATATGATTGTTAAAGATGATGGTGCTGAAGCAACTTGCGACTTTTGTGGCAATGTTTACCAGGCAAGTAGCGAGCAGTTAGCTCAACTAATTGCCGATTTGCAAGCTGAATCTACTGTTTCAGGATAAAGTATAAAATAGCACTGTTTTTTGAGATTGATAATGCTACTCTGTGGAGAGAGATAATCAAAAAAGTAGCTTTTTAATCATGAGAAAGTTACTATGTCAACAATGGAATTATCAACCTAAAACAGAGCGCTATTCAATTATTTTGGTGTGAGAGATGACAGAGCGGGATATTCCAGACAGTTGGTCTTCAGCCGGTGATAGAGAGCCAGATCAAAACAAAAGATTATCCCGAACAGAACAATTCGGTGAAACTCAGCCATTTGATGTCCCAGCTACTGGTTCTAACTCCAAGTCAGTGAAGCGGCGAAAAAAAAACCATCGGGAAGGATTACCTATAAATAGTAATTCAGAAGAAACTGCCCAACTCAGTAGTACTTCTGGGAAATGGCCACGCTGGATGAAAAGCTGGACATTATGGCTAGTACTACTACTGTTGATTCCCGGCAGTGTAGGATTTTTGGCAATGGCAATGCTGTTAAAGTTGCCAGCTGCTCCTAATTGCCCCTCGATTTTCTGGCCTTTAGCTAGTGCTTCTGTCCGGCTACACTGCGCTCAATTGGCGGCTTCTAAGCAGACAGTAAACGACCTATTGCAAGCGATCGCTCTGGTGAAGCAACTACCACAAAATCACCCGTTGCATGGAGAAATCGATCGTTTCATTGAAGAATGGTCGCGGGATATTTTGAAGCTAGCCGATCAAAGTTTCCAAACAGGAAATTTAGAGGAAGCGATCGCTACTGCTCGCAAGATACCTGAAGATGTGGCAGCTTATAAATTAGTCGATGAACAAGTTGACAAATGGCAGTCAATTTGGTCAAAGGCAGAAGCTACATACAACGGTGCGATCGCAGAAGTAAAGGAACGGCGCTGGCAATCGGCCTTTATGTTATCCGCCAAAATGCTGCGCGTAGACAATCAATTCTGGGCAGGTACTAAATACGACCAATTGAATCGTCTAATTGCCACAGCGCGGGAAGATGGCGATAAGTTAGGAAAAGCTGAAAGTTTAGCAAACAGCAAAGTTGTCGATAATTTACTGGAAGCCATCAAGCTAGCTGAATCCATTGGGCAAGAAAGTTACCTTTATCAAAAAGCTCAGGAAGCGGTTCCTGCATTTGGACGCAAAATGCTGGAATTGGCACAGGCAAAACTAGACAAGCGGGATGCCGATGAAGCACTGAATATTGCTCGACAAATTCCAGAAAGTGCGAAACTACAGGGCGAAACAGATGACTTTATCGCCATAGCTGACGCGAAAAGAAGTGCTTGGATAGGTAATGTTTCTGGTTTAGAGGCTGCGATCGCTCAAGCACAACAAATCGATCCTTCCAGACCAGTGTATAATGAAGCACAGCAACTAATTGCTCGTTGGCAGTTGGAAATTGAAGATGTTGCCCATCTGGAAAAAGCAAGAATATTGGCTAGTCAGGGAACAGTCCCTAATTTAACAGCAGCGATCGCTCAAGTGGAACTCATCCCTGTTAGTAACCCTAGAGGCGCAGAAGCTAGGCAAGAGATAGGTCGCTGGAATGCCCAGGTGGAGACAATTGAAGACCAACCTTACTTAGACCGCGCCGAACAGATAGCAATATTTGATGATATTAACTCCTTGCAAACTGCGATCGCTCAAGCTAGCGAAATTCGTAGAGGTCGGGCATTATATCCAGAAGCACGGAAAAAAATTCGTACTTGGGTAGGGAAAATTCAGCGAATTCAAGACCAACCCTACTTGGATCAAGCACAAGAACTGGCTCAGAGTGGAAATCTCACCGCCGCCATTAGCGCAGCCCAACAAATTGCCTCGTCGGGAAGGGCGCTTTCGCAAGAAGCACAAGCTGCGATAAATGACTGGGAAGGTCAAATCCGCACTAAAGAAAACTGGAAAAAAGCCCAGGAAGTGGGCGCGGCGGGAACGCCAGAAGCTTTGGTTGAAGCAATACGGCTGGCAGATCGGGTTTCAAACAATAGTATCTTACGTATGGATGCGAATCTAGCTATTGACCAATGGAGTCAGCAATTGTTAGAAATAGCCCGCTCTCAAGGTCAGTCTGATATTGCCAGAGGGATTGACATTGCCAAATCGATTCCACGCGGTAGTGCTGCTTACAGTGCGGCGCAAGAGCAAATTAAGACTTGGCAAGACTTTCTGAATCCTCAACCTGAACCTAAGCCTCAGCTTCAGCCTCAACCCCAGACTGAATCTCTACCATTTCCTCAATCAACTACTAATACTACTGATAGGCAGTAATATCCTTATTAAAGATTAAAACCTTTTAATTCAGCATTTTCAAAGGGTATATCAGGGATGCTGGGGTGTAAAAAGAAACTTTCTTCAATGTGTCTCACAACATTTTTTAAGTAGGGTAGCATAGCTAGCTGTGCTATCCTACGAATATTTATTCCCCCATCACTCTCCCCATTCTTGAATTACAGAAAACAGTGATGAGTAGTCATCATCAGCAAATGACATTTTCACGGCTGTTTGCAAGATTTGCCGAACACCTTTAATACTACTGAGATCCAAACTTCGGGATTTCGCTTCCGAGATAAATAATTCTGTATCTTTGAGTAAATGTTTTGTGGGGAAGTTCGGATCGGCATAATTGCCATCCAACATCCGTTGTAGCTTTTTGTCAAAGGTAGGTGCGTAGAGTGGACTGTCGCGCAAAATTTGCATAAACACATCCACATCGACACCCTGACGCTGGACGAAAGCCAGACTCAGAGCAAAGCTAGTTGTTAGGGAAGCTATTAGTTGATTTAGTGCCAATTTGAGCGCCGCCGCAGATCCCACAGGCCCTATAAGTAAAGGTTCTGTCCCAAAATTTTGGAGTAACTTCAAGTGGCGTTGATATTGTTCTGGCTCTGCCCCTACCATAACACTCAACTTGCCAGCTTTTGCTTCCGGGATACTCCCTAATACAGGAGCTTCTAAATACTCACCACCACCACCAACAACTGCATCTCTTATTTCCTGGCTTTCTGTGGGAGTAATTGTTCCCATTTGAACGATTGTGCGTCCTTCCAGAGTTTGCCAAGCAGTATCTGAAAGCAACACATTATAAATGGCCGGGGCATTAGTAAGCATGAGGATTACGCACTCAGCAGCACGAATGGCATGGCGGGGATGTGTAGCAATTTCAGCCCCAGCTGCTTGTAGTGGTGCTAATTTTTCTGGGGTGCGATTGTAGGCAACTAGCTGTATATCTGCGGCTAATAACCTTTGAGCCATTGGTAGTCCCATCAGTCCAGTTCCCAGAAATGCCACCTTCATTTTTCATGTTCCTTTAATACAGCGTCACCGATAGCGAGTCTTTGTTCGCGCAGCGTCTCGTGAATAGCGTCACAGCCCATCGCGAACATCGCGTTTGCATTGTTTGATTCAAATTTAGTTGGAAAGTAGTTATTTGAGACTTAAGATCCAATCCCAAATCTCAGGTTTTCTACTCCCCACCGCTACTCTCTAACTCTGGCAATCAACCACCGGCGGCAAAAGTCACCATAATTATCACTGAAAGTAAAATACCAGGGGTAAGTAGTGTTGCTAGCATTAGCAGGTCATGAGTTGACATAATTATTACTTTGGTAATGTGTTTAACTTTACAGTATTCACTGTTATGCTAGTCTAGATAAGATTGATACTGCATTCTTAAATAGAGTTTTAACTTTTCAAATATACCTTTACTTTGGCAGGGTCAATCCTTTTATTGGTTGAGAAGTTTCTGTATTGTTCAGACCTTTACTCTGAATTAGGACTCCAAAGCCGCCTAGCCCTGTGGGATCTATAAGTTGGTGTAGTGCGTCGCGTCGCTGTAGTAACTCCGAGAGGGGTTGCTTTTGATAAGAAAGGGCTGCAATGCGTTCGCCTAAACCCAACGCCATCAAAAATAATCCTTGCTGGATAAAACCAATATTCTTTAAATTGCACTTCTCGCCCCAGCGTTCCAAAGCCGTAAAGTCAACATGGGCAGTGATATCTTGTTGCCCAATATTAATATAGGGGTTGTCATGGAAACGATGCTGATAATAACACTGTAGCGTTCCTTGCGATCGCCTGGGATTATAGTAACGGCTGGCGGGGTAGCCATAATCAATTGTTAACACATAGCCACGCTGCAAGCGGTCTGCTACTATACTCAACCAGTCTAGAGCAGCTAAATTAATTTCACTGCGGTAGCCCTCTGGATATGCACTTTGGGTCAAGTCGATTCCCAGTAAATCCAAATATTCAGCTAGTTGGAGCGTTGAAGGTTCCCCTGTGACTTCCACAAATGATAAGCACGTTTCTTTTTCATTACTATCTGTGGTTATATAGATTTCTCGGAGTTCTCCCGTTTCTAGGGTGAATTGATGCACGGGGAACGCATCTACTAACTCGTTGGAAAAAAAGCAGCCTACCATCGCATTTGGTAGTATATCCTCTAGATTGCACCAACGCACGGGTAAATCTTGTAAGCGTTGCTGCTGTTCTTGTCTTAAAGTTGGGGACTTTTCAACAATGATGTACTCTAGCGCAGTAAAAAAATCTGGGTAGCGTAGCTGATGATATTTGAGGATATGCAATGCTAGCAGCCCTTGACCTGCTCCCATTTCTACCAGAGAAAAGGGTATAGGTTTTCCTAAAATTTCCCACATTTGGAAAAATTGTTCTGCTAGTAACTCGCCAAAGTCATCACAGAGGTTAGGAGAGGTGAAAAAATCGCCACCTTTAAAGCCAATTTTAAGTGCATCGCTGGAATAGTAGCCGTATTCAGGATGGTATAATGCCATATCCATGAATTGGGCAAAAGTAATTCGCTGCTGGGGACTGGTGGTAATGCGATCGGCGATCGCTGCACACAATGCTGGATTTGAATCCATAAAATTTGATATTTGAGATTAAGGTGTTGAGAAATTATGAATTATGAATGATGCAAAACAAAATTCATAATTCATAATTTTCCTAACGGTCTACAAAACCCATAATATCGATGGCTGTGTTATGAGTGCTGGCATTCATTGACAGATAAAACTTGAAAAGTTTGCGGTTCGGTGCGATCGTCCATCAATTCAACGCCATAAAATGGTTCGGCATCGACTAGATGCATCAAGCCATTATTTTGTCAATACTTCCTTCAAAGCAGAAATTGACGGTGCAAAGAAGTAGCCGCCACCGGTAGGAATCACCCAGTCTTCAGGTGCAGTCAACTCCTTGGTTTGAGGTTGGTCTTCGTTATCCTCAAGGTGGATAAAAAACTTACGTGTGCGATCGCTACCTGGTTTGTTATTTTCACTTTGACCAATAATTGGATCGTGACCCAGAGTTAATTTACCTTCAAACTCGTGCCCGGTAGCAGCCTCCTCACTGAAGTTTGCATTATTAACCCAAAACTTGGTTACAAACTCAAACTGGTCAACAATCGAAGTCTGATAAGCCAAAAAGTGCAAACCGCGATCGACAAAGTTCGGATCTGGTAGTGGATTGTTCGGCGTTGAAGGAGACACTGGGCCGTAAGGAATACCGCGACGGAGTAAGCGGTGTGTTTGAGTGGTCACTTCACTGCGGTCAATTTCTTCGGGCCCTGGGCCTCCACCTCCTGGTGTTTTGTCGTTGCGTGGATAAGTCTTGCGGGTATGGGCAATAAACGGGCAGCGCAAACCTGTTGCATCATCAGAAGGTGGAACTACATCATTTTTGAAGAATTTTCCCTCTGGTGCATCATCCCCGTTAAATTCAAAATTATTGTTGCCATTGTCATCATTACCCAAACTTGGGGCATCTTCTTCCGGCGTGCGGACAGTGGGAGCGCCACTAGGCCAGCGACCGATTAATTTTGCACTTACCTTTCTGGGGTCAGCATTCAGGTCAGCAGCAGTATAGTTTAAAAACTGGTGGAACTTAAACACATCTTGACGCAATCGGCGGAATACAAGGTAAGAGCCATCATTTGCCCAGTGTAGTCCCGCCGAAACAACCTGACCTTTGCTATCTTCCAACTTATGAGCTTTTTCGTTTTGCCCCTCATAGCCAAAAACAAACTCTCCTGGCCACAGAAGATCCTGTCCGGGTTTGCCCTGGTTTGGGTTCTCTGGGTTTTGTCTGGGGGTGAGAAGTTCTTTAGGATTATCAGAAACCCTGCCACGAATACCAGGTTGTGATATTCCATCTAGGTTGCCGAAATGCTCATGTCCAGATAGGGGTTGAGGTAAATTGGCTCCCTCTTCCAAGAAGGTAATTCTGGCTCCGCTACTTTTTGCGTTGCCTTTTCCGTCTGTAAATGACACAACACTTTCTAAGATCCGCGAAACTTCTTCTAGTAAATCTGCGCGATCGTCGCTGGCAATAATGAAAATCACATCAGTTTTGCCATTATCTGGCCCACCTACAACCCAGCCAATAGGCTTACCATTGTTGTCCACCGGATCGTTGAGTTCAGCAGCCTTTGCTGCTAGCCCAGCTTTAAAGGATGTATCCGTAAATGAGTTGGCATCATGAGTTAGTTTCTTCAGCCCCTCAAAGGAGAAAGCTATATTGACCCAGGTTGCCTTAACAGCGCCTTCACGGCCTCGTCGTTGTCTGGCAGATTTAAATAAGCGGTTGAAGGCAATCACTTCTGAGGCGGTGGCAATGAAATTGATCTGTGACTTAAGCCACTCCTTGAAGGCATTTGGATTTTCAATTTCAAGCAACAAAAGCGCTTGGTAGTCTTTATTGAACCCACCTAGAATGTTGCCTTGAATGTTGTTGACATTGAGAATAGGCTCATTAGGTGCAGGGACGTGGAAGAATTCATTTGTCTGTTGACCTTCTAACGGATAAGGAGCAGGTGCTTCACGAATTATTTGTTGTGTCATGATTAAAGTCCTATTGATGTTAGAGCCTATTGGCTATTCCAGAATGGAAGTATGAAATCAGGTATCTCTGATGGGAACCTGTCTTAACTTATCGGAGGTAAATAAAGGATTTATGCAGCAAGTCTACCTATATTTCATACGTAGGAAGATTGCATTATGTAAATATTTTATATTCGCTGCCATCAAAAGCCAGCATACCATTCTTGGCAAATACGCTAAAGCCATCTAAAAATTCTATAGCTGATTCATTCTCTGCATGAGGTCGATTTTGCTCATCAAGCAGTACTTTATGTGGACGTTGACAGGTGAAACAGAAATCTTGAAAAAAGAATGTCCAACCACACGCGCACCAATGCAACGCCACAAAATGGTTCAGCATCTATGCCCGTTAACCCGGAAGGGAAGAATCAACTTTATCTAGAACAATTTTTACAGCATCCATGATGACATCAGGTTGATCTACCCAGATAAAATGACCGCTATTACTTGCTTGAAGTTGAGTACAGTTTGTTGATAAATTCAGTAACTCTACGTGCATCTGCTTTCGCACTTGGTTAGCACCTTGCAGAGGAATAAAAAGAGTCCAGAAAGAAGGTTTGAAAAAAGAATTTGCTTTGATATTAACTATAGGCAAATCGCCAAATTGGTTAGCTATCCTAACCTCACGTCCACTAGCACTTAGATTTAACATTTCTCGGCTCATTGTAACCCAGTGTTTAGGACGGCAAAAGGAACGTTTTATAGAATTAAGTGAGTGATTAGGAAATCTACTTAATTCTGGCTTCAGTAGTTCAAATACTTTGCATATCCTCATTAATCGAATAATGCCAAGTATCGAGCCTAGAATAGACATCACAAAGCCGGATATAAAAAAGAGTTTCAATGCTTGCAACTGAAAAGACATTTTGAGCATTTCAGTTTCATGCAGTCCGTCTGTAAGTATCATTCCAACAACCTTGTGAGGAAAGCGATGGGCATACAGCCGGACATTGTAGCTACCAAAGGAATCTCCTATCAAAATGTAGGGTGGTTTAATTCCTGCTTTGGTAAGCAGTGTATCTAATTCTGTCACAATTTGATTGCTGGTTCGGGGATGTGGGCTGCGATCGCTCCATCCATAACCCGCTCGGTCATAGATACATACTTGTCCTAACTTCGCCAATTCTTCAACTAAAAGATAGCCCTCAATTCCTCCTAAGCTGTGGTCTAGAACAATTGTTGGACTAGCTTCTCCTGCAATATAAAGATGTAGACGATATCCACCCACATCAAACATTTGACCAGGGGGCAGCTTTTGATCTTCAAGCCAGCAGGCGATCGCTTGATAAAGTGTTGTAGCAACTAGCAGAAAAACTCTGATTATAATCAACATAGTTAAGTTTTCTTGCCAGTTAAAATGGCAGTTAGAAACCGCGTCTACAAGAGACTTTACCCACCTCCGATGGGTTTCAAAGCCTCTTTAGCGGCGAATTGCATTCGCTTGGGCTTAAGTTGGCTTGCTAGCCACTCACCAACGATACCAACACGCCATTGGGATCGCGGACACGAGCAATAGTTTGTCCCCCATGAGTTTTAGGTGCATCTAATGCTTTTGCGCCTGCTCCGATCGCTCTCATATAAGCGCTGCCAACATCAGGAGTGATAAATGATATCTGGATTAATGGCGGTGGTTGTGTGGGATCGTTGGGATAGAAACCGCCAGAAAATAACTTTTGTGCTTCGCTACTGGAGGAGAAAGCTAGTGTGGTGTTTCCAGTTTCGATTTCGGCCCAGATAGATTGCCCCTTATCCTGGAGAGTACGACGAACTAGACCAAAAGCTTTTTCGTAAAATTCAACAGTTTTAACTACATCTTCTACCCAGATGACCGTGTAACCAAATTTCACAGTTTTTTCTCCTTATTTTCAGGTAGGGGCAATTCATGAATTGCCTCTACCGCGTCTAGTTTTGCGTAAATCCTATTTGTAAGGTTTTCTAACCCAGGTCGCTGGGTAAAGTCTCGTGTAGACACGGTTTATAACCGCCCTTTAACTTTCTAGTATGTAAGGGGCTGTTGCTAGAGTTTGCGCCCCTGCTTGCATCATTTCCATATTTGATGGCGACCAATGATGAGACCCTTGACAGTGATGTGCTGCTAGTAATCCCCATAATCCTCTGGGAATCAAAATTGGTACAACCAGGTTGGCACGAACCTGCATATTGCGGAGAAAATCTCGGTGACAAGATTCGATTGGCTCTAATTCAATATCAGCGATCGCTTTTACCCTTCCTGCCAAGTATAAAGCAGCATACTCGTCGTTAAAACAACCATCTGGGCCAGTGGTACCCAGTATTGAAAATTCTTGAGAACTCAAGGATTCAAAAGTAACTTGTCCTTGCCACTGTCCGTAAAAGTAATACAACACTACCCGATCAACCTGAAGTGATTCTCTGAGTTGATTGGTTGTTTGCCGGACTAACTCATCGCGCTGCATTGTTTTAACAAGGCGATCGAGCAAATTTTGCAAACCCTGTTCATAGCGATCGCGGCTATGGTTAAATTCGGAGTGAGGATGAATTTGCACGGTTCTAAAATGATGACTAAGTAAATGCTGCCGGATTTATATAGTAATTTATTAGACTTTCATTTAAATACATTGTTGTATTTATAGCAGCAATTCAATTGTAACGAAACATAATACTAGTGAACCTCTTCCGTGAATTTAAAATAAATTATTAAGAAGTTGCAATTTTTAATCTGCACTAGGGATGATTCATAATTATAAATTTAAAGTTAAGAATTTTGGAATTTTACACATAATATGTACATTGAGTTTTTGATAGCATTAATATAGCGATCGCTCGTTTGTATGCAATGGACTTTGGGAGCTTCCCAAATGTGCAAGTTTAATTTACATCCGAGATTCTGGCTTATCCCGGAGAACCCCTGCGGGGAAGCAAGCTACGCGCAGCATCTCGTAAGAGTTGGACACATAGACGCAAAGCGGCTTCCCGCAGGGTAGGACACAAAGAGAAGAGGATTTAAAATGGTTTTTACGTCAGTTCCGTATATTTTTGCCAAATTGGGATGCTCCCTAGACTTTTACCTCTCCCAAAAGGCTATGGTATACAGACTGTTATGTGACAAGTCAGTTTGTATTTATAGTTACAGAAAATTCTCAGCTAATATAGCCTTCCGATTTGATTTCTGAAAATATCCGTAGGATGTGTTAGCACGGAGAGTACGGCATCAAACCCTTGATAAGAGTGCGTTACGAACTGCATTCTAACATACTCTATAATACCTAATTTAGTTCAAAAATCAAATAGTAATCCTATATATGGTTAAAAACTCATTGTAAAAAAAAGAGCAGTTGCATAATACAATTGCTCTAAAAAAATACTTAGATAAATATTTTCTACCTATCCACAGACCCCATAATCACATCAACACTACCGAGAATGACCACAATATCTGCAACTTTCATTCCGCGCAGTAAATGTGGAACAATCTGGAGATTATTGAAATCTGCGGCGCGAATCTTCCACCGTGCAGGGAAGACATTATCATCGCCAACTAGATAAATTCCCAATTCACCTTTGCCACTTTCGACACGAGCGTAGATTTCACCTTTAGGAATCTTGAAAGTAGGAGAAACCTTTTTACCAATAAATTGGTAATCAAAAGCATCCCACTCAGATTTTTTACCTGCGGCTAAACGCTTGGCTTCCAGATTTTCGTAAGGGCCGCCAGGAAGTCCTTTAAGTGCTTGGCGAAGAATCTTCACCGATTCGCGCATTTCCCGCATCCGCACTACATAACGGGCAAAGCAATCACCGGCAGTTTCCCACTGCACATCCCAGTCGAAATCGTCGTAACATTCGTAATGGTCAACTTTCCGCAAATCCCATTGCACGCCAGAAGCACGTAACATTGGGCCAGAAAGTCCCCAGTTAATTGCTTCTTCACGGGTGATAGTACCAATACCCTCAACACGTCGCCGGAATATGGGGTTATCGGTTACTAAGCGTTCGTACTCATCAACTTTGGGTATTAAGTAGTCGCAGAATTCAAAACACTTATCTACCCAACCGTAAGGTAAATCGGCAGCCACTCCACCAACGCGGAAGTAGTTGTTATTTACCATCCGATAACCTGTGGCAGCTTCCCACAAATCATAAATCATCTCTCGTTCGCGGAACTGGTAGAAGAAGGGAGTTTGTGCGCCTACGTCAGCAAGGAAGGGGCCAAACCATAGCAAGTGGTTAGCGATGCGGTTCAACTCCAACATGATGACGCGGATGTAGCTAGCCCGTTTGGGAACAGCGACACCTGCAAGTTTTTCTGGGGCGTTAACAGTGACGGCTTCGTTGAACATTCCCGCAGCGTAGTCCCAACGACTAACGTAAGGGACATACATTACATTAGTACGGTTCTCAGCGATTTTTTCCATTCCCCGGTGCAAATAGCCGATAACTGGTTCACAGTCAACGACATCCTCGCCATCCAGAGTCATGATTAGCCGCAGAACCCCGTGCATTGAAGGGTGGTGTGGCCCCATGTTTAGCACCATTGGTTCAGTGCGGGTTTCTAGTCTGGTCATAGATTTGGTGTTCTCCCGTTGTGTTCGTGTAGCGTGCCGAAGGCAAATTTTGAATTGAACCGCTTAGATGCCAACCAGAATGTTTCAGTTTGTTGCACTTCTTCAATTATTATATGGAAGCTCGATATCCACTTAATTAAGGCATCGGATTTTTTTCACTTCATCGTGCTGAAACAAGGGGACAATGCCCAATGCATAATGCCCAACAACTTCTGAGTTTTTACGTAAGCCATAGAGATGTTGTGTCAGTTATATTACAGTTTTCTGACGCTAATACATATCTATGACTTTCAATCAAGAGCGTTTTGATAAGCTAATTCAGAAGTTAGAAGTTTTTGCTAATAAACAACCGTATCTTTATAAATTGCATGTTGCTTTTTTGGCTACTTTGGGCTACGCATATATCTTTTTGGTTCTAGCTGTAACGTTGACTTTGTTAGTAAGTATTATCTTTGGGATAGTTAATGCTCAGTCAATTTCTAACTTATCTTTGACAGGTCTTTTGTTTTTGCTGACGTTAGCATTCGTATTACTGCGATCGCTATGGGTTTCTTTTCCTCCACCTACAGGTTTACCACTACAACCCAAAGATGTACCCAATCTCTATTCTTTAATTAACGAAATCTCATCGAAGTTACAAGCCCCACAGTTTCACCACATCTTACTGACCAACGATTTTAATGCATGGGTTGTCCAAAGACCACGCTTAGGTTTGCTGGGATGGCAGCAAAATTACTTAATTGTCGGTCTACCGCTCATGCTAGCACTGCCACCCGAACAATTTTGTGCCGTCCTAGCCCATGAACTGGGACATTTATCAGGAAATCACAGCCGCTTTAGTGGTTGGATTTATCGCCAACGTGAAACTTGGTATCGCATTGTTACAGGACTCCGACAAAGTGGACATGAAATATTATCGTTAGTTTTTCAACTGTTTTTGATATGGTACATCCCATTTTTTAATGCCTATTCTTTTGTATTAGCACGGATGAATGAATATGAAGCAGATAGATGTGCTGTTGATTTAACGGGAGAACAAAATACTGCTAAAGCTTTGATAAGTTTAGAGGTCAAATCTAGATTTTTAGAAAGATATTTTTGGTCTAGTATTTATAAACAAATAGAGACAGAAATTGAACCACCGAAAACGACTTATATGGATATGAAGCAGGTTTTAAGCCAGAGACTTCATCAGGAAATCACAACTACTTATTTAAGTGAAGCTTTAACGGAAAAAACCAACAATGCTGATACTCACCCTTGCCTGACAGATAGATTAAAAGCCTTGGGATATATCCCCGATACTCAGAAAGAATTAGCCATCTTTGCACCAATTGAAATTAGCGCTGCCCAAGAGTTTTTAGGAGATAAGTTAGAAAAATTTATTGATTATTTTAGTCAAGGTTGGCGAGAAAAGATAGCAACACCTTGGCGACAAAAATATGCTGAATTTCAAAAATCGATAGCTACATTAAAAGATTTAAATCACAAATCGCAAAAACAACACCTAACCCTAGAAGAAGCTAGTCAGCAAGCATTTTTGACATTGGAACTTGAGGGCGAAGAAGCTGTTATACCTCTATTACAAGAAATTATTCATCGTGATGCTTACCATGCATCAGCTAATTATTTACTAGGTCAAATATTATTAAAAAAACAAGATGCGACTGGAATAGAATACATTGAGAAGGCAATAGAGCAAGACTCAAGTATAGTCATAGGAGGTTGTCAGATAATTTGCTATTTTCTTAAAACCCAAGGTAAAAACAATGAGGCAAAGTCTTATCAAGAACGTGCCGAAAATTATCACAAATTAATTTTAAAAGGACAGAAAGAGCGGTCTAAATTGAAAAGTGATGATAAGTTTTACCCTCATAATATTTCGGATATAGAGGTAAATAAGCTTTGTCAGCAGTTATCTCATTATCCGCAGATAATAACTGCTTATTTAGTTCAAAAAAATCTGCAATATTTTCCTGAAAAACCACTTTATGTTTTAGCTGTAAAGCGTGGATTTAGTTTTTGGGAAGGTAGTCGTATTTATGAAACCGATAACTCTAAAATTGTTCAGAGCTTATTAAAGGAAAATGAATTGACCGATAATGTATTCATTTTTATTTTAAATAGCAATTTAAGGATGGAGAAAAAATTAAAACGGATATCAAATTCGATGATTTACCAGAAAAAAGGTAAAAACTAGGATGAATTAGATCCCCGACTTCTTTAAGAAGTCGGGGATCTGGACAACGCGAATTTATGCCTACGGCAGGCTACGCCAACACAAATCAAATAGAATTGCTATAGATGCTTAAAGTTCAACACCTAGCATCAGCTTTAGGTGTGGAATTTATGATATTTTCCTTTAGTGTCTTTGTGGTTTAAAAACTATTTTTTAGCTATAAACCCGCAAAGACACAAAGAAAAGAATACATAATTAAAGTTCATCTGTGGTTTTTTGCCCTTAGTCTCATGAATCGTCAGCTAGCTATTGAAGAACCGATATTTTCCCATCTACCAGTTTTACCGCAGGAAGTTATTGCAGGTCTAGCGGTATCTCCAGGAGGTCATTATCTTGATACGACGGTAGGCGGTGGAGGTCACAGCCGTTTGATTTTAGCAGCTGCACCAGATGTGCGGGTAACGGCGATTGACCAAGATGAGGATGCTTTAGCAGCAGCGAGGAAAGAATTAGCTGAGTTTGGCGATCGCGTACAATTTATTTATAGCAATTTTGCTGACTACAAATATCCCCCTAATACTTTCAACGGTATTCTCGCCGATTTGGGCGTGAGTTCTTACCATTTAGACCAAGCAGAAAGGGGTTTCAGCTTTCGCCATGCTGCAAATTTAGATATGCGAATGGATCGAGGGCGATCGCTAACTGCTGCTGATGCGATCAATAATTGGGATGAAGCAGAATTAGCTGATATTTTCTTTAAGTACGGCGAAGAGAGATTATCGCGGCGCATTGCTAGACGCATTGTCGAACGGCGGCCGTTGCACACGACTACAGAATTAGCTGATGCGATCGCATCTTCTGTTCCTCCAAAATACCGTTATGGGAGAATTCATCCCGCTACTCGTGTTTTTCAAGCTCTGCGAATTGTCGTCAACGACGAGTTAAAATCTCTAGAAACCTTTTTAGATAAAGCACCAAATGCCCTTGTCCCTGGTGGCAGAATTGCGATTATCAGTTTTCACAGTTTGGAAGATCGCCCAGTGAAGCATGGTTTAAGAAATTCACCTTTATTAAAGGTCTTGACAAAAAAGCCGATTATTGCTGGAGAAGAGGAAATTGGTAAAAATCCGCGATCGCGATCGGCCAAACTGAGAATAGCTGAAAAGGTGCTGAATATTGAGTAAGGTGATGAGCAGATAAAGAGACAGGGGACTAGAGGGAATACGGTTCGGATAAGGTTTTTTGATGACACGCCCTAGATCGCAAAGACGCGATAAATCGCCGTCTCTACAAAGGACTGATTATTGTAAAGACGGCGATTTATCGCGTCTCTTACCTTAACCGAACTCTCCAATTCCCAATTCCTTAAAAGAGCGATCTGTTAATCTAGCGTTGTTGGTAAGTTAAAAAATAATAAATGGAAATTAGTAATCTGTTTACAGCAGGTGGCGTAGTCATGTGGCCTCTGCTGGGTTTTTCTTTGTTAGGCGTAGCCCTGATTATCGAACGGATCATCTTTTGGGTAAGGATAAATAATCGGCAAAATAAGGTAGTGCGAGAGGTGTTACAGCTTTATCGCCTTAATAATGTAGTTAGTGCTTTAGATAAATTGCAGAAGAATGCTGATTTACCAATCGCTCGAATTTTTTTAGCAGCTTTAGAATTAGAGGAGGCGACACCAGAAGAATTTCGTTTGGCATTAGAAAGTGAAGCACAAGGCGAAATTCCCTTACTGAAGCGATCGCAAAACATTTTTGAGACAATTATTGGTCTTGCGCCTCTGTTGGGGCTTCTAGGCACTGTCTTAGGATTAATTAACTCCTTTGCCTCTCTAAATATTGGAGATGTGGGAGGTAGTAAAACAACAGGTGTAACATCTGGAATTAGTGAAGCTTTAGTATCCACAGCATCAGGGTTAGTAGTAGCAATCTTTACATTATTATTTGCTAATACCTTCCGCGGACTCTACCAGCGCCAGATAGCTTGGATTCAAGAATATGGTGGACAGTTAGAATTACTCTACCGCCGTCGCTATGAAAGAGGTGATAAATCTTATGTGCCTAATAGATAAAGCGGAATTGGGTAATTGTAAATTAGGAATCGGTAATTGGGATTAGTTTACTACTTGTTACCGATTTTGCTCTGCAATTTTTGACTCTAATATTGTTCTAAAATAACAAATAGCTTTTTTCAATACAGTTTTCGAGGGAATATTCCATGACTATTTGGGTAAATGAGCAAATTGATCCGTCTGGGATGATTCATGCCTGTATTGCTACTTGTAATGAATCTCAAGCTAAAGAGTGTCATGATTCATTTCAGAATAATTTGACTGAAAATCAAAAGGCAGCAGGTTGGGTAGCGCAATTGCGGACAGTCGATTCTTGGGATGAAGTACCGGTGAATTCTTTAAAACTCAATTAATTGGGTGAGATGGAGTTCATTGTTGGGGTTTTGATCGAATAAATTTCAGGAGCGTAGGCGTAGTCCGCTATATGCATCGCTTGTCTATGACACTCTGCATCTATGCTAATGGCTACAGCGATCGCAACAAATCCTATGAGAACAGGTTAATAAAGGATAAAATTCGGATTAAAATTCTCAAATTATTAGTAAACTGCTTCTAAAAAAAGTAACATAAGATAAGAAAATGATGATTTTTCTGTACTTTTAAGAGCTATCATCTATACCGTAGATTAAATTAAAAAACTTGTATTAGCCGAATCAATTTAGTGAACTATCCCAAAGTTTACACTTCGGAGCAAGCCTGTCCTATTAATTTAGTTGGCGAAACGGGACAAGCGGTTCAAATTTCAATTCATGCTCCCAGTCAATATATCTGTGCTAACTGCGAACGGATATTACCAGATTGGAAACGGCAGCCATTTTTACGAGTCGTGATTGTCTTACAGCGATCGCGTTATCAATTAGTCAAAAAGACAGCAGAAGTAGAGTCAGAGAAAGAACGCTTACGAGAAAAGTTTATGAGATTTGGCTGTGATTTAGCATTTAATCTGCGCGATCGCGGCTATTTAACTGACCTGATCGATCCTCGTACAGGCTACCCTTTACTGTCTCATCCCGGCGCAATTCCTCACGATGACACAGCAGTTGTCAAAGCCTTACTTAACTATCCAGTGATTAAAAATCAATGCCGTGTGTTAATTCATCCCGAATGGGGTGCAGCAGTTTATCCTAGCATTTTGATATCAGAAGCTCCCCCAATTGCGATCGAATGGGTTACAAAAGGCATAGCAGCCATGCATGGGTGGAGAGAAATTGATTATTAATTGGGCGTTGGATCGCTCTCCTTTATATTTGGGTTATTCATTCAGAGTTAATCTGGCGGGTGTCAATTTTGAGGCTGATCAAATTTACAAATATATTCTGGTTTTCTAGGACATATTTTGTGTGCGATCGGGTTATTTATAATATCAATAATAATCAAGTGAGTCAGAGTGGATAAAGGCTTAATATCGCTGATTTTATTTGATTTAAGGTCGAGAGAAATCAAATGAGTCAGAGTGGACAAAGGTTTGATATCGCTAATTTCATTTACGGATAGGTAGAGAATAGTCAAATTATTCAGAGTGGACAAAGGCTTGATATCGCTGATTTCATTTGAGCCGAGGCTGAGAGTAGTCAAATTATTCAGAGCGGACAAAGGCTTGATATCGCTGATTTCATTTGAGCCGAGGCCGAGTACAGTCAAATTATTCAGAGCGGACAAAGGCTTAATATCGCTGATTTCATTTGAGGGGAGGTCGAGTCCAGTCAAATTATTCAGGGCAGACAAAGGCTTGATATCGCTGATTTCATTTGAGGGGAGGTCGAGTCCAGTCAAATTATTCAGAGTGGACAAAAGCTTGATATCCCTGATTTTATTTGAGCCGAGGCTGAGAGTAGTCAAATTATTGAGAGCGGGTAAAGGCTTGATATTGCTGATTTTATTTGAGTCGAGGTCAAGTACAGTCAAATTATTCAGAGCGGACAAAGGCTTGATATCGCTGACTTCATTTGAGCCGAGGCTGAGAGTAGTCAAATTATTCAGAGCAGACAAAGCCGTGATATCGCTGATTTTATTTGAGCGCAGGGAAAGAGAAGTCAAATTAGTCAGAGCAGACAAAGGCTTGATATCGCTGATTTTGTTGAAGTTAAGAGAGAGTTTAGTCAAATTAGTCAGAGCGGATAAAGGCTTGATATCGTTGATTTTGTTGAACCTGAGGTCGAGAGAAGTCAAATTAGTTAGAGCGGACAAAGGCTTAATATCGCTGATTTTATTTGTGTTGAGGTCAAGAGAAGTCAAATTAGTTAGAGCGGACAAAGGGTTGATATCGCTGATTTGATTGAAGCCGAGAGAGAGTTTAGTCAAATTAGTCAGTTTTTGGTTAGCCTGCTTGCAATTTTGAGTCTGGGCTTTTTCTAACAGTACCTCAACAGTATGTTTTGTCTGTGGAGGTAAAGTTGATTTCTGCTGACACCAATCTGTAAAGCTTTTAGGATTTTGCAAAGGAGTAGCAATAGTCTGTGTGCTGTAAAATCCCAAAGCAAAAGTAAATATTGTGGCGATGCTTGATGTAAGTTTCATTGTGATTTTTTATCTGGATTTAGTAGCCTATTTGCTAGTTCATAGATGGAATAATTGACTAAAGGCATAGCACCATCTATACATGGATGGACAAAGTGAGTTAGTAGTCTCGTTTAAAGCTCATCAAATTGACAAATAGATTCTGGCTTTACAGGACATATTTTGGATGCAATCTGATTATTCTTAATATTAATAAAAGTCAATTTTTTCAGAGCGGATAGAGACTTGATATCGCTGATTTTATTTGAGTTAAGGGAGAGTTCAGTCAAATTAGTCAGATTAGACAAAGGCTTAATATTGCTGATTTCATTTGATTCAAGGGAGAGAATAGTCAAATTAGTCAGATTAGACAGAGGCTTGATATCGATGATTTCATTTGAGTTGAGGTAGAGATAAGTCAAATTAGTCAGAGCAGATAAAGGCTTTATATCCCTGATTTCATTCTCTCGGAGAGAGAGAGAAGTTAAATTAGTCAGAGTTGACAAAAGCTTGATATCACTAATTTTATTTGAGCGGAGGGAGAGAGCAGTCAAATTAGTCAGAGCAGACAAAGGCTTGATATTGCTGATTTCATTTGTGTCAAGGTTAATAGAAGTCAATTTTTTCAGAGCAGACAAAGGCTTGATATCGCTGATTTCATTTATGCCGAGGTCGATAGAAGTCAATTTTTTCAGAGCAGACAAAGGCTTGATATCACTGATTTTATTTGAGTGCAGGTCGATTTCAGTCAAATTAGTCAGAGCAGATAAAGGTTTAATATCGCTGATTTCATTGAAATTGAGGTTGAGAGAAGTCAAATTAGTCAGAGCAGACAAAGGCTTGATATTGCTGATTTCATTTGAGCCGAGGTCGAGAGAAGTCAAACTAGTCAGAGCAGACAAAGGCTTGATCTCACTGATTTTATTTGAGTTGAGGGAGAGTTTAGTCAAATTAGTCAGCTTTTGGTTAGCCTGGTTGCAATTTTGAGTCTGGGCTTTTTCTAAAAGAACCTCAACAGTATGTTTTGTCTGTGGAGGTAAAGTTGATTTCTGCTGACACCAATCTGTAAAGCTTTTGGGATTTTGCAAAGGAGTAGCAATAGTCTGTGTGATGTAAAATCCGAAAGCGAAAGTAAATATTGTGGCGATGCTTAATTTAAGTTTCATTGTGGTTTTTTTTCTTGATTTAGTAGACTGTTTGCTAATTGCTATGTTGAATCAATCAGTAAAGGTATAGCACCTATATATAGGTGTACTGAGGTCAGCTATCAATCTTAATTGAAACTAATTAAAATGACAAAAATATTCTGATTTCAAAGGACATATTTTGGAGGCGATCGGGTTATTCTTAATATCAATATAATTCAACTTTGTTAGAACAGATAAAGCTTTGATATCACTGATTTTATTTGAATCAAGACCGAGAGAAGTCAAATTAGTCAGAGTGGACAAAGGCTTGATATCGCTGATTTTATTTGAGTCTAGGGAGAGAAAAGCCAAATTAGTCAGAGTGGACAAAGGCTTAATATCACTGATTTCATTTGAGTGAAGAGAGAGTTCGGTCAAATTAGTCAGAGCGGATAAAGGTTTGATATCGCTGAGTTGATTTGATTCTAGGGAGAGAAAAGCCAAACTAGTCAGAGTGGACAAAGGGTTGATATCGTTGATTTCATTTGAGTAGAGGCTGAGTCGAGTCAAATTAGTCAGAGTAGACAAAGCCTTGATATTGCTGATTTTATTTACTTCGAGAGAAAGAGAAGTCAAATTAGTCAGAGCGGACAAAGGCTTGATATCGCTGATATAATTTAAACCGAGGGAGAGAGAAGTCAAATTAGTCAGTTTTTGGTTAGCTTGCTTGCAGTTTTGAGTCTGGGCTTCTTTTATAAGTACCTCAACAGTATATTTTGTCTCTTGAGGTAAAGTTGATTTCTGCTCACACCAATTTGTAAAGATTTTGGGATTTACCAGAGGAGCAGCAATAGTCTGGGTAGTGTAAAATCCCAAAGTAAAAGTAAATATTGTGGCGATGCTTGATATAAGTTTCATTGTGATTTGTTATATTGATTAAGTAGACTATTTGCGATTTCATAGATGGAATTAGAGACTAAAACTATAGCAACTATACATAGATAATAAAGTGAGTTATGAGTCTCATCTAAGGTTCATAAAATTGACAAATTGATTCTGGTTTTACAGGACATTTATTGATTACTAGAAAATTATTGTTAATATTAATAAACTTCAACTTTTTAAGTGTAGACAAAGGCTTAATCTCAGTGATTTTATTTGAGCCGAGGTCGAGAAAAGTTAAATTCGTCAGAGTGGACAAGGACTTTATATCACTAATTTGATTCAAATTGAGGGAGAGAATAGTCAAATTAGTCAGATTGGACAAAGGCTTAATCTCAGTGATTTTATTTGAGCCGAGGTCGAGAAAAGTCAAATTAGTCAGAGTGGACAAGGGCTTGATATCGCTGATTTGATTTCCGACGAGGGAGAGAATAGTCAAATTAGTCAGATTGGACAAAGGCTTAATCTCAGTGATTTTATTTGAGCCGAGGTCGAGAACAATTAAATTAGTCAGAGTAGACAAAGGCTTGATATCGCTGATTTGATTTGAGTGGAGCAAAAGAACAGTCAAATTAGTCAGAGTAGACAAAGGCTTGATATCACTGATTTGATTTGATCTTAAGGAAAGAGAAGTCAAATTAGTCAGAGCAGACAAAGGCTTGATATCACTGATTTGATTTGAGTTAAGGTCAAGAAAAGTTAAATTAGCCAGCTTTTGGTTAGCCTGCTTGCAATTTTGAGTTTGGGCTTTTTTTAAAAGAACCTCAACAGTATGTTTTGTCTCTTGAGGTAAAGTTGATTTCTGCTGGCACCAATCTGTAAAGCTTTTGGGATTTTCCAGAAGAGCAGCAATGGTCTGTGTGGTGTAAAATCCCAAAGTAAAAGTAAATATTGTGGCGATCGCTAAAGTAAGTTTCATTGCATGAGATTATACTTTCAATGTATGCAATTACACTATACAAGGATTACCTAAAACTTGGTATAAAAAAGTAGTTCAGGAAAAATAAAATCAGCTATTTTTCGGTCGCCGCAGTTTCTTAGAATTAATCGGGCCGAGAATTTGATTAAGGCTACGCAACTGTTCTGCTGTACCCATACCAATTAGCCGATCTCCAGGCATTAACACCGTATCGCCAGTAGGGCCACCAATTAAAGTCCCATCAGCGCGGCGAATTGCCAGAACTAATGCCCCAGATTGCGATCGCAATCTCGCTTTTTGCAAACTCTGACCCACAAAGGGACAAAAAGCCGGGTCAAGTAAAAATTCTTCCATATACAACTGACGGTCTGCACCTGTCAAAATTCCGTCTACAAAGTCCAATACTTGCGGTCTAAGTGCCGCAGCAGCCATGCGCTTCCCACCAGTAATATAGGGTGATATCACCTCATCTGCGCCACCGCGTCGTAACTTCTGCAAAGCTTCTTCTGTACTGGCGCGGGCAATGACCCGAATTCCCGAATTCAGTGTTTTTGCTGATAAAACTATATATAAATTTTCGGCATCGGAAGGCAGGGCTGCAACAATACACATCGCCCTTTCAATACCAACTTTCAAAAGCGTATCATCTAGGGTAGCGTCACCTTGGAATGCTGTATAACCTTCCATCTGCGCCCTTTGCACAGATTCCATATCAGCATCAATCACTACAAAAGGTACGCCTTCTGCCTGAAATTCCTTGGCAATTTGCCGACCAGTTCGACTAAATCCACAGATGATGTAATGTTCTGACAGGGATTCCATTAACCGCCTCTGTTGTTGTAGCCGAATTCCTTCTTGAAAGTAGCCTTGAATAATCGCTTCTGTAAATCTATTGACAATGTAACCAATATTGACTACACCCAACAAAATCAGGGCAATTGTAAACAATCGTCCTCGGCTACCGAGTGGGTGTGTTTCTCCGTATCCTACAGTGGCTAAAGTGATGACTGTCATGTACGCCGCATCTTCCCATGACCAGCCCTCCACTAGCCAATACCACAAAGTGCCAATGAAGAAAACACCGCCAAGAGCGATCGCCCCAGCCATTAACTCCTTTTGGATACGTTGATATTTTTGCTCAAGTGTTGAGAATGAAGTAACAATAGTACTTTTAACCTACTTTTTCTAGTTTTCTGCTAACTTTTTAGTATATTTAAACTCAGTTTGACTTTGAGGATTAACTGATGACTCAAGCCCTACAAAGAAAACTAGTTACGTTTGAAGAATTTATCACTAAATACCCTGACAACTCAAATAAACGCTACGAATTACACGATGGAGTAGTAATTGAGATGCCACCACCGATAGGCGACCATGAGGAGATTATTTTATTTTTAATCGAGAGATTTATTTTAGAATATACCCGACTGAAGCTATCTTATGGCTGTCCCAAAACAGCATTCGTAAAACCATCTGAAAGTGAATCTGCTTATTTACCAGATATGTTGTTGTTAAACCGCCCCAACCTAGTAAATGAACCTCTGTGGAAAAAAGAATCCACTCTTACTCAAGCAGAGTCAATTCCTTTGGTAGTTGAGGTCGTAAGTACAAACTGGAGAGATGATTATTTTACAAAATTGGGTCGTTATGTTCGCGTAGCGTCTCGCAGAGAAGGAGTCGGCATCCCTGAATATTGGATTGTAGACTACGCAGCACTGGGAGGCAAGCGATTTATTGGCAACCCCAAACAGCCGACAATATCGATTTATTCACTAGTTGAGGGTGAATATCAACTCGATCTGTTTCGTGGAAGCCAACCCATCCAATCACCCACTTTCCCAGAATTGGATTTAACCGCAGAGCAGATTTTTAATGCTGGTAATATCTGAACGGCATTTTTTGAACCGAAAAAATTCCTGGAATCCTTATTAAGACTGAGGTACGTTAATTTAATTAAATACGTTGTTCATTCCCCACCTGATTCTATAGCACAAAATCAAGTGGGGAATGTTGAGATATAAACGTTAACTTAAAAAGAAGTACGAATTGTGCTAAATAAAAAGTAATTTTTAGGGATTTCTAGGAAACTAGTAAATAACTATATAATGAAAAACTTTCAGGAGGAGCGGTAGTGAGCCTACAAACTCTCGTTGACGAAGCCACCATCCCCCCAGATTCAGGGTCTGTAACGTCTAATCCCTTTGATACAGATAGCTTTAATCAAGCTGTCATGTCTACCTACGGTCGGTTTCCCTTAGCCCTAGAACGGGGTGCTGGGTGCCGGGTTTGGGATACACAGGGGCGCGAATATCTAGACTTTGTAGCGGGAATTGCGACTTGTACTTTGGGACACGCCCACCCAGTTATGGTAGAAGCGGTAACACGCCAAATCCAGAAGCTGCACCATGTCTCTAATTTGTACTATATTCCTGAACAAGGAGAATTGGCAAAATGGCTCGTTGAACATTCTTGTGCCGATCGCGTATTTTTCTGCAATTCTGGGGCTGAAGCTAACGAAGCCGCAATAAAACTGGCGCGGAAATATGCCCACACAGTATTAGACATTGAAAAACCAATTATTTTAACCGCCAATGCCAGTTTCCACGGGCGGACTTTGGCTACCGTTACCGCTACAGGACAACCAAAATATCAAAAGCATTTCGATCCTTTGGTTCCTGGGTTCCACTACGTAAATTACAACGATATTAACGCTGTGGAAGTGGCGATTAGCGAGTTGGATGAAGGCGATTATCGGGTAGCAGCAATTCTAATTGAGCCATTGCAGGGAGAAGGCGGTGTGCGTCCGGGAGATGTTGCCTATTTCAAAAAGCTCCGGCAGATTTGCGATGAAACTGGCGTTTTGTTGATTTTCGACGAAGTGCAAGTTGGTATGGGGCGCAGTGGCAAATTATGGGCTTACGAACATCTCGGCGTTGAACCGGATATTTTCACCAGTGCCAAGGGCTTAGGTGGCGGTATCCCCATCGGTGCGATGATGAGCAAGAAATTCTGCGATGTTTTTCAACCAGGGGAACACGCCAGCACCTTTGGCGGCAATCCATTTGTGTGTGGTGTAGCACTCAGTGTTTGCCAGACATTGGAACGGGAAAATATTTTGCAGAATGTGCAAGACAGGGGCGATCAATTGCGAACTGGATTAAGAGCGATCGCAGCTAAATATCCTCAGTACATTGGCGAAGTTCGGGGTTGGGGTTTAATCAACGGTTTGGAGTTGCGAGCCGATATTCAACTAACCGCAGCAGATATCGTCAATGCCGCCATCAAGGAGGGTGTATTACTGGTACCTGCCGGGCCAAAAGTAGTCCGATTTGTACCACCGCTAATTGTCACAGAGGCAGAAGTAAACACTGCCTTGGAAGCTGTGGAAAAGGCGATGTCTAACGACAAGCCGTAGGGCATCTACGCAACTCTTACAAAGCGAGGATAAGTATTTGTGTCTATTTCTCGCTTTTTCTTTGTTTTATGAAAACAGAATATCAGAAGTCATAAGTTAGAAGTCAGAATCAATTCTGTACGAATGGTGAATAGCGCCGTTAATTCAAGACTTGCTAGTTTATTCTCGCGTGGGGACTCGCCGTCAGTAATTTACCCTCGTGGACTGCAATACTGCATTCGATCTAGCTCTTAGTAATTTACATATAGCGATCGCTATATGTAAAGCTATCATCACTTATTCGTCGAAAATTTCCTGGTACAGGCACTCGTCTAGCTACCTGTAAAAAGATCGTCGAGCGGTATGGCGATCGCATCTAGGCTGAGTCGGAACCGAGCGTAGGAACAGTACTTTATCTTACCCTGAACGCAAATTAAGGTATCTTTAAATATATGTACTTTACACCTGCCTAATAACTTACTAATAACTGCATGATTCATAATCAGGCATTGCGACCCATTGAAGTTTTGCTAGTTGAAAACTCTCCTAGTGATGCTAACCTAACCATCACAAGCTTCTTAAATGCCCAAATTGCCAACAACTTGTACTGGGTTGAAGATGGTGAAAGTGCTATGAACTACTTACGGGAGCAAGAAAAGTTCGCTAATTTCCCCGTCCAGACCTAATCTTACTCAACCTGAATCCCCCAGGTATGGATGGGTGGGAAGTGTTAACAGAAATCAAATCAGACCCAAATCTTGAATGCATTCCTGTTGTCATAACTACTACCTCAAATGATGAGCAGATATACTACGTTCTGATAATCTCAGTGCTAATTGCTACGTAACAAAGCCTATTGATGTCTAGCAGTTTATTCAGGTTGTGCAGTCGATCTAAAGATTTCTGGCTGATAGCAGTGACACTACCACGAACGGAATGGGGTTGGTAATTTAAATTGTTGCTTATAACAGCAGAGAAATAAGCCCTGTCTGAACCAATAGCAAATCAGGTGATTATCTAACAACTTGATATAACCCTGTACTATGGAAAAACCTATAATTCACATTTTATTAGTAGAAGATAGTCCTAGTGATGCCCATCTGCTACGTCGGATATGTTTTCATGCAGATCGAGAACAATGGCAGATGTTACATGTTGAACGGCTATCTGAAGCAATATATGCTAGCAGGGAAAACTCCGCGTCCACTGTTGATGATTCTCAGATAGAGAGTCGCAAGCAACGCAGATTCGACCTGGTTTTATTAGACCTTAGCCTCCCTGACTCTATTGGACTCGATACCTTGAAAGAATTTCGGGGAGCAGTCCCCGATATCCCAGTTGTGGTATTAACAGGGCTTGATGATGAAGATTTAGCAATGCAAGCTTTAGCAGAAGGCGCACAAGACTATCTCGTTAAAGATCAAATAACGATACAACAGTTAGTTCGTGCCATTCGCTATGCCATTGAAAGGAGCGAAATTCTCAACCAACTCCGGGATAGCGAAGAACGTACCCGTCAGGCACTGGCAAAAGAACAAGAACTCAACGAATTAAAATCGAACTTTGTAGCAATGGTCTCCCACGAGTTTCGTACCCCCATGACTACGATTCGGACGGCTGTAGATATCCTTGAATATAACAGTGAAAAACTAACTGACGATCGCAGAACTAAATACTTCGATCGAATTCAAAATGCTATCAACCAGATGCTCAATCTCTTAGATGAGATACTATTTTTGAGTAAAACTGAAGCAGCTAAACTAGAATACAAACCGACATTTCTGGATTTAGAAAAATTCTGTATTGAACTTACAGATATTCTACAAGTCAATGCAGGTAGTCAGCACAGCATTATTTTTACCTTTCAAGGTGAATCCACTCAAGCCCAAATGGATGAAGACCTACTCAATTGTATCTTCACGAATTTGATTTCCAACGCCATCAAATATTCCCCTCCAAATAACACTATTTGGTTTGATTTGATTTGTAAAGATGGTCTGGCAACTTTCCAGGTAAGAGATCGGGGAATGGGTATTCCCCTCAAAGACCAAATTTGTCTGTTTCAAACCTTTTATCGTGCCAGTAATGTGGGTGTAATTCAAGGAACAGGACTAGGACTCACTATAGTTAAAAAATGTGTGGAGTTACATGGTGGTCATGTTCAATTAGAAAGTGAGGAGAATGTTGGCACAACAGTAATTGTGACTCTGCCACTGCAATGGCTAGGCGGATAAACTAAATTTTACTGATTTAGAGACTATCAAAAAATAAATCAATAACCGTGTCACTATAGAAAATAGAGCTGCAATATTGAGCAATAGGAAGACTAAAGAACACTGTGCAGATAACATTCTTAGGGACGAGTTCCGGTGTACCGACGCGATCGCGCAATGTTTCCAGTGTCGCCCTGAGATTACCCCAAAGGGCAGAACTGTGGTTATTCGACTGTGGTGAAGGCACCCAGCATCAAATTATGCGGAGTGAACTGAAAATCAGTCAACTCTCCCGAATTTTTATCACCCACATGCACGGCGATCACATCTTTGGCTTGATGGGACTTCTTGCTACTTGCGGCTTGGCTGGCAATGTGGAACGAATTGATATATACGGCCCACCTGGATTAAATGATTACATTCAATCCGCCTCCCGTTACTCTTACACACACTTTTCTTACCCTATTAAAGTTCACGCCATCCGTCCAGGGGTAATTTATGAAGACAATGACTTCACCGTTAGCTGCGGTAATTTGCATCACCGCATTACAGCTTTCGGCTACCGCGTAGCCGAAAAAGACCGGACAGGACGCTTTGATGTGGAAAAAGCCAAAGCGTTGGAAATTCCTTCTGGTCGCATTTACGGTCAACTCAAACGCGGTGAAACTGTTACCCTTGACGACGGACGGGTAATTGATGGCACTCAATTATGCGGCCCTACAGAAATTGGTCGGAAAATCGCCTATTGTACAGACACTATTTATTGTGATGGTGCAGTAAAATTAGCTCAAGATGCAGATGTGTTAATTCACGAAGCAACCTTTGCCCATCAAGATGCAGACATGGCTTTTCAGCGCTTGCATTCCACAACCACAATGGCAGCGCAAACAGCTTTAGCTGCTGGGGCACATCGACTGATTATGAGTCATTTCAGTCCCCGCTATGCTCCCGGTAATACCTTAGAATTGAAGGATCTCCTTAAGGAAGCCCGTGCTATTTTTCCCCGTACTGACATGGCTTATGATTTCATGATTCATGAAGTACCCAGACGACGGGAAGTAGAGTTAACCAAGGTAGGCGTTTGAATTTTGGATTTTAGATTTTGGATTTTGGATTTCCTATTGAACTCTTCTAATCTAAAATCTAAAATTAACTACGTTCTACCTTGGAGTTTAGTAATCCAACTCATAACGTCCAGCAAATAGACAGCAGTTTATTTTTGCTAGTAAGTCAACTAATTAACCAATAATTTACGGTTAGCTAAGTGTATCAAAAGTATATAAATATTATGGGTTAAATGTTTTTCTAAATGTGTTTTTTATATTACAAGTTATCAAAATAACTTTAATATATAGGACTCCTATTTGATTTTTGAACAAAATTAGGTATGTAGGGTGTGTTAGAACGAAGTTCGTAACGCACCACTATCAAGGGTTTCGTGCCGTACTCTCCGCGATAACACCCTACGTATCTTTTCAGAAATCAAACCGGATTCCTATATAGTAGTGGTGTATGTCAGATAACTTTTTACTTCAATACTTAGGAAAAATAATTAATTTTCCGTCAAGATTTTTCTTTCTTAAATAAAATATTTATTGAAAATTTATTCTTCCAACACTGATTAAGAATTTATATGCCTGAATTGATGAACATGAAAGCGCCAGTTGGCATAATATTGTGCCAAGTTAGCTTGTCATCCTTGGAAGAATAATTAAGTATGCTATTGCGGCTATAGGTGTAAAAAAAATTCGCATTTCTCATAAATCTTCCAAATAAATATAGTGTTTCGATATTAGAGGAGTTTGATAGTGGCTAAGATTAGTCTGAATCAAGAGCAACAGGTTACTACTTCAGCACAAAGCGCGGTTGACATCAGACAACTATCTACTATTTTGCTTCGCCGCCGCTTTCTGATCTTCGGGGTTTCCTGCGTAGTTATGTCAGCTGCTAGTCTCTTAGCTGTCATTGCCAAACCTGCTTACCAGAGCAATATGCAGATATTGGTGAATTCCAATTTATCTCAAGGGGCACAGTCAAATAATATTCCAGTCGAGGCAAATACTCAGATTACTGATTCTAATTCTCTGGTTGTTGATTCAACTACTCAGATGAAACTCATGCTGAGTTATAAGCTTCTCCAGAAAGCTGTAGATTTACTTCATTCTGATTATCCTGATATTACCTTAGCAGATATCAATGGTCAGACAAAACAGAATAAAAAATCACCTCTAGAAGTAACTCCAGAAGAGGGAGGTATAGGAGCTAATCAAGTTTTTAGTCAAGTATTTAAAGTTTCTTTCCATGATGAAGATCCAGTCAAAGCTCAAAAAATACTTCAAGCTCTACAAAAAGTCTATCAAAACTACAATAAAGAACAACAAAAAGAACGCCTGAATCATGGACTGGCTTTTGTAAATACTCGTCTACCTGAGATAAAAAAAGAAGTCAGTAAAGCTGATAAGAATTTAGAACAATTTCGCAAAAAACATAAATTACTCGATCCCGAAGTCCAAAGTAAAATCCTGTTAGAATCTCTAGCCGATATTCAAAACCAGCTACAAAGCACTCGTGCCAACCTTCAAGATGCAAACGCTCGCTACGATAACCTAGAACAACAAATAGCGTCTTCATCCCAGCAGAATGAACTAATTTCTTCTCGTTTAAATCAGTCAAGCCGCTATCAAACATTATTGAGTGAAATTCAAAAGACTGAACTAGCATTGGCTAAAGAGAGACTGCGCTATACAGACGATTACCCATCAGTACAAAAACTAAAGCAGCAACGCCAAAGTCAATTGTCGCTATTACGACAAGAGGTGAAATCTATTACTACTAGCAGTAAGGGAGAACCCCTTTTAAAAGGGCAAATGGTAGGGGTCGATCCAACGTTAATAGACGAGTTTATTTTAGTGCAGACAACAGTTTTAGGACTAACTGCCAATGAAAAAAATCTAGCCGAGTCAGAACAGCGACTCCGTTCCGATCTCAACAAATATCCAAGCTTAATAGCAGAGTATAATCGTCTCCTCCCAAAAGTAGAAAGTAGTCATAAAACTCTTGAACAACTCCTGCAAGTGCAACAGTCTTTAGGACTGAAAATTGCTCAGGAGGGATATAATTGGCAAATTTTGACAGAACCGACTCTAGGGACTTATATGGGGAGCAACAGATTATTACTTTTGCTTGGGGGAGCGGTAATTGGGCCGATTTTAGGTATCTTAGCAGCCCTGATTTTGGAAAAATTTAATGATGCTATTTATTGTGCGGGAGATTTAAAGAAGCTGACGAATCTCCGTGTACTGGGATCGGTACCAAAACTACCGTCGCATGGTGGGAAAAAGCGGCGGCTGGGACTGTCTTGGAATGGACAACACCGAGCAAATGACTCTGTAATAGAAGCCACGACTAAATTACCCGTCCATGAGAACCTGGATATGATCTACCAAAATATTCAGATATTAAAATATCCCTTACCTTTCAAGTCGTTGATGTTTACTTCAGCACTACCAGGAGAAGGGAAGACAACCTTAGTATTAGGGCTTGTAGCTAGTGCTACTCGGATGCACCGACGGGTATTAGTTATTGATGCTAATTTGCACAAACCTAGCCTGCACAAAATCCTAGAACTATCCAACGACTGGGGACTCTCTCTGTTATTAGTTGATGAGACAACAACTCATTTTCAAGATTACATCCAGCCTATTCATCCTTCAATTGATATTTTGACTGCTGGCCCAGAACCAGAAGACACGGTAAAGTTGCTCAGTTCTCGAAGAATGAAAGAATTAATAGAGTTGTTTGAGCAAAGTTATGACTTAGTGCTGATAGATGCTCCGTCTATTTTAGGTACAGTTGATGCCAGGATTGTGGCATCTTTTTGCAATGGGATTGTGATGGTAGAGCGGATGGGTAAAGTAACCCGAAGTGAACTGACTCAAGCTACAGAAATTTTGAGTAATTTGAATTTAATTGGAATCATCGCTAATGAAGTGAGCAATTCTCAAAAGGTATTGGCATCGTAAGAT
>NZ_NOLK01000319.1:0-3553 GCF_002245985.1 Nostoc sp. 'Peltigera membranacea cyanobiont' 232 | reverse complement strand
AATCATTTTCTCCCATTCTCCAATTGTTTTACGCGGATATGAGTTTGACCTCGACTACACAGCACGGGTGCATTAGGATTGTCAAAATTCCGAGTGTGGCTGGATGGATGATACTGTGTAGAGCGATCGCTATTTAACGATTTCTGACTACTGAGAAGCCTTTGGAGTTTCAGTTGGCGGATGTTTAATTTCTCCCTCGCTGTAACCTAAGTCATACATACTCGCCGCTTGAGCATCTTGTTCTGGTGGCACTTTGGGTTTTCCAGCCCAGGCATCAGATTTTCCCAAGTTAAACCAATCTTCATCAGTCATTTCAGAAATGAATGTGTTCCCCTTTGTGTTTTTCATGTAGACATCCCTACTTTTGTTAAGCTCGTCAGTTCCTTCCATAACTACCTCGGAGCGCTTCATCTTGATCTGTATCCTCTTTTTTGGGCAAGGAAGCCCAACCCAATGGCCGTCAATAATCCAAAGCTCAAAAGGACATTTTCCCACAACGATGATAAAGTTCTCACATGATTGACGTGAAGGATATCTTCGATAACGCCTGGAATGCTAAAGCCAACAACGATCGAATACGCCCAGAACCACCAACGACCTGGTTCATTTCCACGACGGTAATAGTTACTAATCCACACCAAGATGAATCCTAACAAAATCGTGCCATGCAGTCCGAGGCTCCGCCAGGGATTAGCGTAGGGGAGAGGACGAAAGTATATCCACCACACCCACCAGAACACCGCTAATACTGCAACTAGACCCCAACTCAACCACGAAAACCACCGATTATTGTTATTCACGATCTGCACCCCAATTTCTTTATTCTCCCATCTTGCATCTGGAGAAATGAATGTCATTTGGATATAGTGTTGAAGCATTATATAGATTCACAACTCAAACACCAAATTCCTGAAAAATCTATAATCAGTTTATTGCTATCAAAATTGATATCAAATGGCTAACGACAAGACCCCACCAAGCGAAATGATTCCGGATTTTTCTAGAACACAATTACTGCTCAAGAGAAATATTGTCCGAGTAGATATGCCATCTACGTTGGTTTGGAGTTGAGCCAGGAACGTTATTGACTCGTCGCAGCTTATAGCTACCACGAAAACGCTGTGGAGTTCCATTGCTAGTAACACTCGTAACAGTAACGGGAATTTCAATATATAGCGAGCCTGCTGCCCCTTCTAAAGAACCCGGTTTTCCGACTTCTTCAACAATGGATACGGTATTAGCAAAACCCTGCTGAAATTCCTCAAATGATTGCTTACTGGCAGTACCATCTCCATCCCAAGCCAAGTAAGCTTGTTTATAGTCAAGACGTGCGATGGCATCGTAATAATCATGAATGAGTTGGACTGCTTGTTGTTCTTGGGACTGGTTTTTTACAGGATTTTGTGTGCCAGAGGCGGGTGGAGAAGATGGATTAGACGTGGAAGAAATATTTGCCAGCGTTGGGCTATTGGCAGATGCTAGTTGTGATGTAGCAGAGTTATTGCAAGCTGTAATAGACATAGCAAGCAATAAAACTCCAATGACTGTATAACGTTGTTTTAACCAGATACAAAAAGAAAAGTTGATATTGAACAAAGCTATCTCCTGTGGAATCTGCACTAGTAGCCTGATAAATTCAGCATACTTGAATTTATTGGTTACAGCCATTGACAAATTAAGATGAATATGAGGTTGAGTGAAACAAGACAATAGATACTTGTTGATAGAATGCCTGTATTGGTGTTGGGTTAGATGTAAATAAAGGGTGTACGATTCACAATACCTTTGCCAAAAACAGAGGTAGTCTAACTTTTGCCGAAACAGCCCAACACAAGGATGTGATTAATTATTAGGCAGAACATTGCTAGATGTACAGAGATATTTGCAGGTTTAAGGTTTGAAAAAGATTTAATTCGTCAATTTTTACGGGAGGATATTATGCAGGAATCTGTTATCTATCAGGATATTTTGCAGAAAGGGGAATTCAAATTTTTCTATCGCCAGCTAAATCGCCGTTTTGGAGAAATTGATATATCAATAATTGAACGAGTTCGAGAATTATCTACAGAGCAATTAGAGGGATTAGGAGAAGCATTTTTAGATTTTTCATCAGTTGAAGATTTAGTAGCTTGGTTAGAGCAATTGGGGTAAAAATTATAAAAGCGGAGAAAATCGCATTAAAACCTCCGCTTTCGATTTACTATTTCTCTGTCTTTACCATTCCACACTCTACAGATAATTAAAGACTTGAGTAAATTTGTAACTGCTAAAGAAGAAGAACAAAATAAATGTGGAGATCAGCGCATGATACTTCCCACTTTATACCAAAAATAAACAGCTTAAATTACCAACTCAATTAGTTGGCTCTGTGGTAGGTAACAATGACCATCTTCGGCAGCTTCACTTAGGCAATGGATAATCCCCGCACGGTAACGAAATTCTGAGTCAGGGGCAATTCCGATATTCCGTGCAATTTTGTCAGCAGTTAGGAAACCAATACCGTAGATGTCGGCTGCTAGCTGGTAGGGGTTTTTGGTAACAGTAGGGTTCGTCGAAGACGTGCCGAAGGTATCGCTTCATCCTTATATTGCTTGTAAATCTTGACTGCATAGGTGGTTGAAACGCCATGCCCTTGCAGAAACACCATCACTTCTTTGATAGCTTTCTGAGTTGACCAAGCGTTTTTGATGAGAGTGATCCGCTTTTTGGCAATACCCTGGACTTCAATCAGTCGTTCAATCTGGTTTTCGATGATGTCGAGCGTTTCTAAACCGAAGTGAGCGACGATACGCTTGGCTGTGACTGGGCCCACGCCTTTGATTAAACCACTGCCCAAATATTTCTCAATTCCGGTGAGAGTGGCTGGTTTGGTTTCTCGATAATTAACTACCTGGAACTGGGGGTCAAATTGTGGATGATCCCGCCAGAAACCAATTAGCTGTAGAGTTTGACCTGGTTGAATATTGGCAAAGCTGCCGACAATTGTTGTGAGTTCGTTGCTACGCGGGCGAGTCAGCCTTGCCACGGTATAACCTGACTCAGCAGAATAAAAAGTTAAACGTTCTACAACTCCAGTGATTGTTTCGTGTTGAGGAAAGGCGCTTACTTGTTGAGGGGAAAGATTAGAGGGAGTGGACATTGCTTATGATCAGATGCCGCACATTATTATATATAATGCTGGAATTCAGTTAATTATAGTACATAATTACTATACTCTTTTGAGATTACAGTAATAGTAGATGATAAGGTCGAAAATGCTGCTTCGCTTCACCATACGATGCCACGAGCGCAAGCTATGCAAGCTACGCCTCAAAGGTTGGTGAGAGTGAAATATGTTGTAAAAAACCGTAGATTTTACTCTAATAAAGCTTCAATTTGCCCTAACAACTTCTCTAAAACTTTTGCTTTATTAGGATCTTCCCAGACTTTAGCTTGCTTAACTCGCTGATAGGCTGACTTCATCCGATTAGTCAGGATATTCGGCTGAGAAGACTTAGGAGGTTGAACTGATTGAATGTAACTTTTGATATCTCTAACTGAAAGATTTTCTTCA
>NZ_NOLK01000318.1:0-3566 GCF_002245985.1 Nostoc sp. 'Peltigera membranacea cyanobiont' 232 | reverse complement strand
AAGGTGTATCCCCAAGATTGATTTCAAAAATATTCTCTTGATAACCATCCCTAAATTGGTCTGCTTGCAAGGGATTACTACTATCTCCAGAACTTAATTGCTCAACACCGTAACATAAAGATTGATATAGCAATCCTAAATCATTTGTGAAAATCAATCATACATAAATATTTTTGGGAAATTAAATATTTCATGGTGAACAGCGAGTTCAAATAAACGCTTGACAATAGTAAAAGATTTACATAGATGATAAAATTCTCTAACAAACTTTTTAGCAGACAACCAAATATCTTCCACTGGGTTTTGTGTCGGGTCATTAGGAGCGAAGCGAATACAAGTAACTTTCCATTCGTTCTCGTTTAGCCCCTGATTTACAGATTTTAAATAATCTTGAAATTCAACTGAATGGTGATAACTAGCTCCATCCCAAATCAAACTAATGCGGCTTTTAGGATATTGACTAAGCAGGTATTCTACGAATGCAATTGCCGATTTAGAATCACCTTTTTTGAACGGCTTAATTAAAAATTCTTGTGTGTAATAATTCAGTGCGCCAAAGTACGTCTGTCTTTGTCTTTCGTTAAGAACTGGAACTTCAATTCTTTCTTGAGTATTACCCCAAATATAACCACAGATGTCTCCCCACAACAAATGACACTCATCCTCAAAAAATACAACCATTTCTCCAGACACAATCTCACTTTGATATGCATTCAGCCATGCTGTAATTTCTAGTTTTTTTTTGCTACTAACTCCTCGTCTTTGCGTGGGTTCTTTTTTTGTGTTTTTTTCCAACTTATAGATGCTTCTTTAAATAGGTCATAATAGCTTTGATTTGACTCAAATGCTATATTAAAACTCTCTTCTATGTACTCTTTTAGTTCATTTAAATGCCAGTAATCTTTTTGTTTAAGCCATTCAATCACTGTTTGTTTTTGTTTGCTATCAAGATAACCCCTCGAACCTTGATATTTAAGTTTTAACCCTGCAACCCCCTGTTCCACAAAAATATATTTCCACTTATTGACAAAGCCTAAAGATACGTGCAAAATTTCTCTAATCTGAGAATGAGTGTAACTTTCCATCACCATTTGTACAGCCAGCGCTCGTTTCAATTCTCTTTTATCTGGGTTCCCTTGGATAAAATCTATCAATTCTTTCATATAGGGAGTTGTGTATTTTCTATATTAATTAGATCCAGCTTATCGTTATGTGTAATTTTTCACAACTCATTTAGGATTGCTATAGCCACTGCCAGACTGATAATTACTACTGTCGTCAGTATCAAGATTTTGGTTAATTGTAGGTTCGTTATTCATTGGCATTACCTAAAAAAGCTGTATCAATGCCAGCATAAAAAGATTTATCTAGTATCAGCCTTCACCTATTGGACATTAATTTTTTAGCCGATTGGCTATTTTTGGTGATGCGCTCATATCGAGATGACAAATGGAACAAATGAATTTAATTTCACCAGAAATAATGGCAGAAATTAGTGATGGTAATAGTACCAAACTGCCAGACAACACCCGAAAAATGCTGCAAGTTCTGGCAAGTTTAAATACACCAAAAGAATTATTAGCAAGTCTTTTGGAAGTAGCTGAATTTTCCCTACACCATGTTCGCTACCTTGCAGGGCCATTGGTAATTCATCGCAGTCCTTGGAGTGATACGATTCCCCAATGGTTGAAGTTTGCTTGTATTCAGGATCGATTGGAACTTATCTTCACTGAATACGAACAGGATCAGGTTGGTGTTTCCAGCACAGCCACAGAAGTTCTTACGCTGAAAGTGTAAGTTGTAGGTAAGCTTGTCAATCCAACTACAAACCTTTTTGTTTATCTTGATTTTGATTTTTTTATATGTATATACATTAATCTTCCACCAATAGCTGCCGAAACTAGTACTACTCCCCAGCCAACGGGATTACTGATTAAAAGTGTTCCCGTTAATATTGCTCCTTGTGGGCCCATAGCTGTGCCTACTGAAGTTGATCCTACTCCTAACATGTACGCTAAGACTGATCCCATCACTCCAGAACTAGCAGCCGCTTGTGTAACAAAAATTTTTTCTGCCACGCCAAGTGGAGAAACCCCTATTTTTTCCACCATACAGCGCTTCCGGCTATTATGCAATACAGTTTTCCTCTTGCCCCTTTCCTATCATAGCTTTCAGCTTTGATGATGTACCTCATAGCCGCCGAAAGTGCTGTATGTGACGTGGACAAGACGAAAACATCTTTGCTGTCATTATTCTCGATGCGATCAAGCACAGTACAATAAAACTGTTGAATCCATTTTTCTCCGTCCGGTGGATTGAGTTTTTCGAGATTAGTATTATCTACAGCTACAGATGGGATTGCATGGACAGTATCGTTACTCAATTTAAGTGCTGATAAGGCTGCATGAATACGTTTAGTTCGTTCGCTTAAATATTCCTCGAAACGTGAATTTGGCACTTTATCCGAGCATGTGAATACAATAACCGATTTTTTCCAAAATAATTCACCAAATGCCTCTGTAATTAAACGTAACCCCCTTTTCTCACTGGCATCAACTCTGCTGTCGTCTAAACGGCTGACAAAGAGAACTGCGTCAATAGCATATGGAATATTTTGGCGTATCAACTCAATATATTTGGCATCATTGCCTGCCTCTTCTATATCATCACATAATCCAGGGGTGTCGATTACGCGAACAATGGCTTCATTTAAATCGGTATCATAAATATTTACATTTATTGTACAGGGATCAAAATCTCCAACAGGTGCAACATTAGTACCCATTAACGAATTAATGGTGCTGGATTTCCCAACTCCTGTTTTACCAATAAGTAGAAAGGTGAAAGTTTTACCTTTGGCTTGCTCTAAACGTTGTCGCAACTCATCAACCACTGCCTTTACCTCTTCTGATAATGTCCCATAGATATCCTCTAGATCAGTAGCACTTACCTCTTCTAGTAATGTCTCATGAATATCTTCATGTGGAGTCTCTAGACTACAATCCTTCCCTTCAGTAGCCTGCGGCCTTTCGAGTTTTATGATTTCATCACTAATTATCTCTATTTCCTGCTTTAGTTATTGAATCTTATTTTTAATCTTTTGCCTTTTAGCTGGATCATCCTCGTAGAGAAGTTGTTTATCATATTCTTCGATTAATACAATCCTGAGTTTAAGGTTTTGTTTGAGTGTTTCAGCCAGTTCTTGTTTCCCATTCATAATATCTAATGTTATTTATTCCATAACTTAGTTTTCCAGCGTTCCCATGCTTCTCTTATTTTGACTCCAGCCCCCAACCCTAATTCACCTTCATATGAAAGGATAAATGGGATAATTGGAATGGAAACTTTTAATGCATGTTTTGCATCTAGAGTTGGATGATTTAAAACTTCAATTATTGCTTCATTCCCACTTGGCAGTTCAAAACCTTTTTCTTTCAACGTAAGGATTCAGGTCTAATATTTAGGAAGCAGTGATGGGCGAGACAGATAACTATTAGAATTAGCCCGCAGTGCTTGTGCAAAAAAATCAATCACAGCTCTGCCTTGACGACGACAAGTTTGCACTA
>NZ_NOLK01000317.1:0-3589 GCF_002245985.1 Nostoc sp. 'Peltigera membranacea cyanobiont' 232 | reverse complement strand
GAATAACTATACTCAATTCCCAATGCCCAATTCCCAATTTTTATTATGGTAATTTATATTGCCCAACAATACGCTTGGCAAACTCTGGAACGTGCGCTTCTAATTTCTCTGGATGATTTCGCTTTACATACAAATAATTGCGAGTAAAGTGAGAATCAATGGAAAAACGCGCATATTCCAAACCTTTGGGGCCGATTTTCTCGATGACCACACCCATAAGTTTTGCTGCCCACATGGGAAGGGTAACGCCTTTATCGTAAGCAGGAATACTTTGCTGTACAGCTTCCTTGCGGTTGCCTTTAGACGTAACTGGTTGAGTATCTAACTGGTCTTGCACCAAATCCAGCATTTCCTTACCTGTGTCATTTCTAACGACAATCCACTGCCAGCCGAAGGGTGCGCCCATGTAGCCAACAACTAAATCCGCTAGGGAATTGACGTAATCAAAACAACTCATACAGGATGGGGCAAAGACATCTTTAAGTTTGTTGGTCTTCAAACCAAAGAAAGGCACTGTTTCTGATGAGCCATCCTCATGTTTGAAGTGAACCCGGAAGTCTTGCATGAATTCGTAATGTACGACTGTATCAGGCGATCGGCTAGTTGTTTCTAAGAATTTTTGCAGTCCGGCGCGGTTAACATTATCTACGCAGGGCGTACCCAAAACATACAGCTTTTCTAAACCCAGTTGTTTTTCTACGGCTCGTAATGCCTGAATTTGGCAACCAACACCAATTACCAATAGCCGCTTCATCCCCGATTTTTCTATCTGTTCTAATACAGAAAGATTCGGGGAAAGTGTTGGTTTATTTACCCGCGCTGCTAGTATTTCTTCTGGAGTTCGGGCGATGACAGGCATGGGTTGAAAGCGGTCTTCTTTGGTGTTTTGCACGCAGACTACACCTTCAACTAACCCACGATTAAGCATTTCAATAGCAATGCTGCTAACTATACCCGTCCATTGTGCGCCTTCAATGGGCTGCTGTTTTCGCGCTGCCATCATGTCTTGGTGGACACCAAAGTATAACTCATCAGGATTGTCGAGATGGCGCGATCGCGTGTGGGTTTCTTCTTCAAGTTCGCCTATTTGCTGATTAATAAAAGCGCAGGCTTCTTTGACATAGTGAATATAGTATGTATCGCATAGTCCGCACTCGCTACAAAGTTCTTTCGCAGGGCGGCGGCTGGTAGGTTTGAGAGCTTTGGCTTTTTTGTGAGGAGAAACTGAGGTCATATAAATTTTTTGTTTTATCCAGTAATCGCTTTTATTACAATACCTTCACTAGCTATGAACTTTCAGGGTAACTGAAAGTTTCAACATTTCAAAACCCCCTTTAAATGGGGGTTGATCGCATCAGGCTAATGATTAAGAGGCTTGCAGCACCTTCTTAGATGTCAAATGGGTTCTATAAGACATCAGTCTCTCCATTAAATCCCCTCTCCGATTCGGAGAGGGGTTAGGGGTGAGGTTACGCTGGATAAATCCGCAATCTTCTATTTGGTTCTTCACCAAAACTATGCGATTTGAGGCGATAGTGTTCTACCAACTCATGTTGCATTTTGCGGACTTGGGGAGAACGCGGTAATAATTCAACTGGCTGTCCTTTAGGAATCACAATTTGCTCAACAGCAAGTCTGGCTTCTTCAAGAGCATCCATCTCATCATCGCTACCATTGTGCAAAAACAGTTGCAATTCTAAGTCATCGGCCATTTCTGGGTCGTCCATGTTCAGCAACCGCCGCAAGCCACGGGTAATTTGCGGAATGGTGCTGGACTTAATCATGTGGATGGGTACATGACGGGCTTTGGCCATTTGGCGTAACTTGGCGTGGTTTTTGACGTGCGATCGCAGGGCTAAAATAGCATCTGCACTATCTATGTCTTTTGTCAAGACCACGGGTAAAGTTAGGACGCTAATTACCTGTTCTAGTTGGTGGCGGCTAACGCCATAAGGGTAAACGTGCAGTGGCAAATCTTCACCATTAGGCCCTGGCACTCTTGTAGCAGCATCCAAATCAATGCTCTCAGAATAATTGAAAGATTCATCCAGCAATCGATCGAACTCACTGCGTCCAGTCACCCGTTCTACAGGCAATTGCGGCAGTGCAACCATTTGTCCAGAAGAACGCCAGCCATTAGATGGTCGCGCCGGGGCGAAAGATTCTTCCACTGTCGCTAGCTGTCCTCCGCGACCGTTGACAACAGCTAACTGCCTTGAAACAGCGATCTTGCCGTGGTCATCAACGGTTCTGGTTTGTGGAGTAGCCTGACGACCCCGCAGCAGATTATCTACTGTGTCAGCAACACTTTCGTGTACTGTCCAACGTTGGCGTTCCAACATTTCCACAGCAATTTCAAAGGTAGGAGGGGCTTTCCGCTCCAAAACAGTCTTTTGAGAGCCTCGCCGCCTGGCTTCGTCGTCTCCCAGCGTCACAGCTTGGATACCCCCAACTAAATCAGCCAAGGTGGGGTTTTTAATCAGATTTTCGATCTGATTCCCGTGAGCAGTACCTACCAACTGTACGCCCCGTTCAGCAATAGTACGAGCCGCTAAAGCTTCCAGTTCCGTGCCAATTTCATCAATAACAATGACTTCTGGCATGTGGTTTTCCACGGCCTCAATCATCACCTGATGCTGTTGTTCTGGATGAGCCACTTGCATCCGCCGAGCGCGACCAATGGCAGGGTGGGCAATATCACCATCCCCAGCGATTTCGTTGGAGGTGTCAATAATCACCACTCGCTTATGCAAATCATCCGCCAAAACACGGGCAATTTCCCGTAAGGCGGTAGTTTTGCCCACGCCTGGACGACCCAGCATGAGAATCGATTTACCAGTTTCTACCAAATCGCGGATCATGCCAATGGTTCCGAATACCGCTCGACCAACGCGACAGGTCAAGCCAATAATCTTACCAGTACGGTTGCGGATAGCACTGATCCGATGCAAAGTTTGCTCAATTCCTGCCCGATTATCTCCGCCAAAAATTCCGACTCGTTCAATGCAATCATCTATCTGTTCTTGAGTAACAGGTATTTCGCTCAGATACTCAGCTTGATTCGGAAAGCGAGCTTCTGGGCGACGACCCAAATCCAAGACCACTTCTACTAAACTATCTCGTTTGGGATGACTCTCTAGTACTTGTTGCAGGTCTTGGGGCAAAATATCTAATAACTTTTGGAGATCGTCTGTAATCGTCATGCTTTCTATGGTGACGGAAACAACAGTAAATCGATACTTTCAGCTTCTAACTGTTCTCAAGCGCTCATTCAATGCTCAAACCTCCTACCTTGACTATACAAACATAAATTAAACATGAATTACAGGACTTTTTATGACTAAGTAATTATGCCTAATTAATGCTCACTTTCCCTTCTCTGCCGTGACTTAATTTGGCAAACCGACGGTCGTCCTATGAGTGGTGATATTGGTGATGGTACTACAATAGCCGCAGTGAAATTAGGGCAAAAAGTTTTGGCAGCCAAATTACCGGGATATGTGCAGTTAGCAGGCGGCACAAATAGCTATACCGTTGCTAAGTTAAAGGCAATGGGACTGCTGAAGGGAGGGGGACAAGGGAGAGGGGG
>NZ_NOLK01000316.1:0-3634 GCF_002245985.1 Nostoc sp. 'Peltigera membranacea cyanobiont' 232 | reverse complement strand
TGCAAGGCTGTACAAAACTGGCGATCTAGCCCGCTATTTGGACAATGGAGAGATTGAATATCTCGGTCGGATCGATCGCCAAGTTAAGATTCACGGCTTCCGCATTGAATTAGGAGAAATCGAGACTATACTCAACCACCACCCAGCAGTAAAACAAGCAGTAGTCATGCTGCGGGAAGACATCCCTGTTAACAAACGCCTGGTAGCTTATGTAGTTACACAAAACCAGTCTACAGATAGAAATGATCTACGCCGTTTCTTACAGCAGAAATTGCCACATTACATGATTCCTTCAGCTTTTGTGATATTGGAGGCACTACCACTGACACCTAATGGTAAGGTCGATCGCCAAGCGCTGCCTGCACCTGATACAATACGTCCAGAACTCGAAGAAACCTTTGTTGCACCACAGACAAATATTGAAAAACAGTTGGCTGTTATCTGGGCAGAAGTACTAGGCTTAGAAAATATAGGTATAAACGACAACTTTTTTGGATTAGGTGGGGATTCTATTCTTAGCCTTCAAGTAATATCCAAAACCAAGCAAACAGGGCTACACCTAACTCCTAAGCAGATGTTTCAGTACCAAACGATTGCTCAATTAGCGACAGTAATTGGTACAACTCAGAAAATTCAAGCTGAACAAGAAATTTTAACTGGAGCGCTAGAACTAGTACCTATTCAGCACTGGTTTTTTGCACAAGAGCAACCAGAACCACACCACTGGAATCAAGCTGTATTGTTAGAAAGCAAGCATAATATTGACCCTCTAGTTTTAGAGAAAATTATCAAGTTTCTACAAATACATCATGATGTCCTACGTTTACGATTTATACAGGAGGAATTTAGTACTCAAGCACTGATCGTTAATCCTGATGATGTCATACCACTGACATGCTTCGATTTTTCAGCACTGTCAGAAGACCGACAATTGCCAGCACTAGAAGCAGCAGCAACTAAACTGCAAGCCAGCTTAAATCTCTCACAAGGGCCATTATTCCAGGTTGCGCTTTTCAACTTGGGCGATAATCAACCCAACCGCTTGCTTTGGATTATTCACCACTTAGCTGTTGATGGTGTCTCTTGGCGAATTTTAATTGAAGATTTTCAAACAGCTTACCAGCAAATTAGTCAAGGCAAAGTAATTAAGTTGCCACCCAAAACAACTTCTTACAAACAATGGTCTAGCCATCTACAAAAATATGCACAATCTTCAGCACTACTTTCAGAGCTAGACTTTTGGTTGACGACACAATATCAATCAGTTTCGTCTATACCAAGAGATTTTCTTGATGGAAATAATATAGAAGAAACCACTTCTATAATATCAGTATCGCTGTCCGTAGAAGAAACCCAAAGTTTACTGCAACAAGTGCCAGCAGCTTACCAGACACAAATTAATGATGTCTTGTTAACAGCACTGATACTAACGTTTAACCAGTGGACGGGAGAAAATTCTCTATTAATTGACTTGGAAGGGCATGGGCGAGAAGAAATCTTTGAGGATGTGGACTTATCGAGGACTATCGGTTGGTTCACAACTATTTTCCCAGTACACCTAAAGCTTGAAAATGCCAAGGAGCAAGGAAAAGTATTGAAGTCGATAAAAGAGCAGCTACGAGCAATTCCGAATCGAGGTATTGGCTATGGATTACTGCGCTATCTAAGTCAGGACAAGGAAATAGCTCAAAAATTTTTATTGTCAAAGCCTGAAATTGCTTTCAACTATTTAGGACAGTTTGATCAAGTTTTACCAGAATCATCTTTATTTAGCTTCGCGCAAGAATCGAGTGGTTCTACTAAAAATTTGCGAAGTAAACGAACTCACTTACTGGAAATTAACGGTGGTATTTATCAAGGAAATCTGGAAATGAGTTGGTTTTACAGTAATCAGTTGCATCGACAAACAACTATTGAAGTACTTGCTCAAAGGTTTATTGAGGAACTGCGATCGCTGATTGCTCATTGCCAATCTCCCGATGTGGGAGGCTTTACCCCTTCCGATTTCGCAGATTTTCAGCAAAGCCAATGGGATCAAACCGATCTAGATGCCATTACAGCAGCTATGGAGGATATCTAAATATGGGTTTTAAAAACAAAAACATTGAAGATTTTTATCCCCTCTCGCCTATGCAGCAGGGCATTCTGTTCCATAGTCTTGCAGCTCCTAAATCTGGCATCTATTTTGAACAATTTAGCTGGAATATCCACGGAAAGCTCAACGTTACAGCATTCCATCGGGCATGGCAATCTATTATAGAACGATATTCTATTCTACGAACCTGCTTTGTTTGGGAAGGCTTAAAAGAACCAGTACAAATTGTGCATCGACAGGTAAACCTACCGTGGCAGGAGTATAATTGGCAGCATCTCTCCCCAGAAGAACAACAAGAAAAGTTAGAACTTTTCTTTCAAAGCGATCGCTCCAGTGGCTTTGAACTTAAGCAGCCTGCATTGATGCGCCTAACACTGGTTCAACTTTCGGATATTTCCTATAACTTTACCTTGAGTCATCATCATCTGTTGTTAGATGGGTGGTCTGTTGCCTTAGTTTTTAAGGAAGTCCTTGCTTGTTACAAAGCTTTCAGCAATAGTCAAGACTTATACTTAGAATCAATTCGCCCGTATCGAGATTACATTGTCTGGCTACAGCAACAAAACCTATCTGAAGCTGAAACTTTTTGGCGACAGATGCTTAAAGGTTTTACCACTCCGACACAGCTATTGGTGAATCAACGAGCTAGAAAATTACCGACTCAAACGGATGGCTATGAAGAACGAGAAGTTAAGCTTTCTGTAATAACAACAACAGCATTGCAATCTGTAGCAAAGCAACACCAGTTAACGCTGAACACTCTAGTACAGGGAGCTTGGGCTTTGCTATTGAGTTGCTACAGTGGTCAGGAGGACGTAGTTTTTGGGGCAGTAACTTCTGGTCGTCCCCCTACTTTAGTTAAAGCCGAGTCTATGGTAGGGCTATTTATCAACACAGTGCCGATTAGAGTACAAGTATCACCCGAAGAATTTCTTTTACCTTGGCTTGAGAAAATCAAAGATCAACTAGTTGAGGCACGTCAATACGAGTATTGTCCATTAGTGAAAGTCCAAGGATGGAGCGAAGTTCCTAAAGGTTTATCTCTGTTTGAGAGTATAATAGTTTTTGAGAACTATCCTGTAGATCCTTCGTTACGGCAGAGGGATATAAATTTGGAGATAGAAGAATTTCATGCCTTTGAAAAGACTAACTATCCTATAACCCTAACCGTGAATACGGGTGAGGAGTTGTTGCTTAAGATTACTTACGATGATAGCGATCGCTTCGACACCATTACCCGAATGCTAGGACATTTACAGACTTTGCTAGAGGGTATGGTCAGTAACCCGCAGCAGCGTTTGTCGGAGTTATCGCTCCTAACAGAAACTGAACGGCATCAGTTGCTAGTAGAGTGGAATAATACAGAAGTTGAGTATCCTCAACAGCTATGCATTCATCAGTTATTTGAAGCGCAAGTAGAACGCACACCTGATGCAGTAGCAGTAGTATTTGAAGATGAACAGCTAACCTACTGTGAACTCAACACCAGAGCAAATCAACTAGCCCATTATTTGCAAGCTTTAGGAGTAAAACCAGAGG
>NZ_NOLK01000315.1:0-3640 GCF_002245985.1 Nostoc sp. 'Peltigera membranacea cyanobiont' 232 | reverse complement strand
TGGTCGTTATGAGTTTAGGAAGTTTTCTGACTCGATCGATCTCGATGCGATCGTTCAGCAGCTAACCCAAGCCCCGTCTCATTAATTTCCAGAATCCCCCTTTTCGAGGGTTTATACAAAAAACCCCAATATATAGCTGTCATGGTTCAGATGATTGTTAAAGTCTTGATTTTTCTGGCTTGACGTTGATTTTTAGTCAAATCTAGACAAATCCAGATATCCAGTTAGGGGTTAGCCAAAGCATCACTTTCTGGCTTCTGTTGCCTTTGTTGGGTGGCTGTTTTTGGCTGGTAATTACATCATATCACATCATGATGTGATTTTAGATGATAAGATCGTATGTGATCGGACAAGAGAGCATATCATGATGTCAGGTGAGCAAACGAGTTCTGACTTAATGAGCAAAAAGTTAAATGCAATTATTCCAGATGAAACTTGGGAGGCGCTAGAGCAAATTGCTAATGGAGAGATGAGAACTAAAAGCCAGATGGCAGCTATTCTGCTTGGTGAAGCGATCGCGGCTAGACGTGCTAAAAAATCAGAATCTCAGAAGCAGGAAAAACCAGAGGCATGAGGTTTTTAACTTCCGTGTCCTACTAACACTGGATAAAGAGTCTAATAAATTGCTATTGATTCAAAAATACAGTGTCAAGTATTAGTATCAGTAAAGTTCGTGCTAATTTCACATTATTAATTTTGAGTTCGCCATGTTAGCTGTGAAAGACCCACATACCGATTTTCAACTCCCGCTGCATAACGAAGCAGCATTAAAGTGGATTAGGGAGACGAAAAATTACCTGTCCACTGTTGCTCTAGCAGTTGGTGGTGCGGCGCTGGTATCTGGCAGCTTAATTAATCCGGCTGCCTGGGCTGCTTTTGCATTGGCTTACAAACCGTTGGTGATCACTCAAAAACTTGCGCGGTTGGAAAAATTAACCGATCTACTTTTACAAGAGTTTAAAAGCGTTGGTATAGAAATCTTTCCATTTCCGGGAGGAGAGAAAAACCCTATTGACTTGTTTATTAGATTTCCACGAACAACTCACCTGTTTATCTCCATTCGTTCGATAGGAGATAGGGAGGTAGTCTACAACGAAGCCAGGGAAGCTTTACAACTCAGAAAGAAGGATAAGAATGGTTTGACAACCTGGAAACCTTGTCCACTGCTTGAGTTGGCTGATTACGAAAAGTGGCTTAACAAAAACAGAGACTTGTTCGCAATGTCATCCCGTGAAGCTACAAAAACCCCAACAGCAAAAGTTTTAGCCCTATGGCCTCCTACTAGAGCGGCTTCAAATCTCAATGAACATTTATATTCTTCCGTGGGAAGCATGAGAATTCTGGCTCTCAGGAGAAAAGGCACTATGTTTGTGATTCAAGAGGAGGAAGTAATCGAGTTTGTTAGGGCTTGGTTAGCCCAATACAAATAGGCTAAAAGTTGAAAACCCCTTCGTCCAGTGTGGACAACGGAGTTTTCAAAATTGATTCCATTGGAATTGGGGGATTGGGTGTCACGCCTAATTAATATCCCTAATAGTAATCTTATCAAACCTTTTGGAGTGTTAAGCAATTGTAACACTTGCTACACAAAAAACGGCAACTCAGGAATTTTACCAGATTAAATTTCTGAAGTTGTAGAAGATTACTTTCGGGATAGCTCCAATTCCTCCAACACACATAATGGAGGATTTGTAAAGTGTCAAAAAAACAGCTATTTCATACTGATACTACCAGCAAGCTGCTATTCGCAACTATTGCTAACGCTTGCCCCCACTGCGGTAAACCAGACTGGTGCTACTCAATAGGAGAATTTACAGTTTGCGATCGCGATCGCTTTCATCAGCCTAGCTATGCACTAGGTCAACCTAAACAATCGCCAACTTATGTATTAAGCAATTGTCAAAAATTAAATAATGTTCTTGGAGGTATCGCGTAATGGTTGCACAATTCCCCAATCAACAGGCGTTCGCCTCCTTCGACATCCGAAATTTTCAAGACCAGCTAGAGCCATCCAAAGCTAAAGATAAGTTTATTTGTCCAGTTTGTGGTGGGAATGACTTATCTATTGTCCCAGAAACCGGGAAGTACAGATGCTTTAACGGCTGTGAGTGCAAACACGTCAGAGAGGCGATTAAACCTTGGGCTGAAGTCTTAGCAGAAAGGGGAGGGGCTAATTACACTCCATCCCTAAACCGTTTGGCAGCAAAGCCTAAGAGAATCTTGCCCAAACCAGCACCAATTCCAGATGGTGAATTAGGTTTGGTGATGTTGACGGATATTGTAACAGATATTCCCCAACCGAAAAAATTAACGAGTAGACCACCAAAAGATGTTGAGGGCAGTGCCACCGAAACAATTTATCCTTACTCAGAGTCGCAATGGGTGGTTCGCTACCAGTGGCCAGATGCCAATAAGGAGAAAGGTTACAGCAAGACCTTTCGGCAATGGCATAGGCGACTTGATGGCACACCCCAAATGAAAAAAGGCGATTTGCCTTGGGGAGCATATCGCATTGATGAAGCTATCGCAGCATCTAAATCAGTAAATGTCACCCCGGCACTACTCCAGCATGAAGGCGAGGGATGCGTAGAAGTTGGTCGAAAGCATGGTCTTGCTGGGATTACGTTCCAAGGCAGTGGATGGGATAAAAAGACTATCACAAGAGAATATCAACGCGCAATTGAAGCAGGCATAGGATTAATCGTTTTTCTGCATGACCCCGATGACACTGGCTTAAAGAAACTCCAGACTTGTCAAGACTGTGCCGACGAAGTAGGAATTGGATTTATTGGAATTAACCCTCACGACATCTGCCCCGATTTACCATATAAATCAAGTGACATCAAAGAAATCTTGGGGCAGATGGAAACACCAGAATTTATCCGTCGGTTAGAGCAGGAGATTCACGCGGCCGTAGCGCAGCGATCGCAACAGGTAGAATCTGAAAGTATTGAAAAAGAAGTTACGGATTTATCTAATTCCAAAATAGATATTGACCCAGCAGACCCAGAGGCATTTTACTTGCCTGTATGCACTGCCATGAATTTACCCTATTCTAACTGCGTAACGGCGGGTACTTTTGATGGCTGGTCTTACCGAAAAGTATTTCCGAAAACTGAATGGATGGTACTGAATTCATCCTTTTATAAGTGGTCACAAGAGAATTTGCTATGGCAGCACCAAGATGATAACAAAGCTTACAAGCTTCTCGCTGACGCGGGAGAATCCGCTTACAAGCTCTCTTACACAAAGACATTTGGCTGGAGAATAACCAAGCCTTACGAAACTAACGCACACAAGGAATCTGCCTTTAAATATTGCCGCAGTCGGTTAGAACCAGCAGAACCACTGCCAACCAATACTCATTTATTAGGGTTTAACAATTGTGTTGTTGATTTGCGAACTGGTGAACAAATGCCTCATCGCAAAGATTTTTACCTCACTAATATCATTCCCCACGATTACGAAGCCAACAAACCATGTCCAGAAGTTTTTCTCAAATTTCTAAATGAAAGCTTTGGGTCAGAATTGGTTGAAGTGATTCGGGCGTTCACGAGTATGTTTTTAGACCCAACTGCCCCTTATGGTCGGTTTCCCCACTTAATTGGCTTAAGTGGTGGGGGCAAGGGGACGCTAGGAC
>NZ_NOLK01000314.1:0-3694 GCF_002245985.1 Nostoc sp. 'Peltigera membranacea cyanobiont' 232 | reverse complement strand
AATGAACCACGAGTCCGTAAACGTCGCCCAAAAATTTACCCCTTGATGACGAAACCCCGGCATGAATTACGCAAGCAATTGCAAACTGCTTAAACCGCAAGGGTTTCGGCTTTTCTTAGTGCCATTCGATCTTGTCCATTGAAAGCATAAGTTCCATCTGGATTCAGCAACCGCACCCCGAGATAGTAATTACCACTATTTCGGTTTTGCTCATCTGTGCTATCGTACAGCAAAATCGTGCCCGCAGAGGCAGTGAAGTTATAATCAACAACTTGATTAGCATTAACAAACAGAGTCTGCAATGTACCAAAACCAGAATTGGTTGTTGCAGCAGCAGAATTATCTGTCACGGTGAAGCTGTAATTGACAGGATTGCTACTGCTACCTACAATCGCCAAAGTGTACACACTGTTAGCAGCCAAAGTCACCTGGAAATTAGGACTACTAGCATTGGGGGCTACCAAAACTGCACCACTAGCATCGTAAAGTACCCAGTTAGCACCATTCCAAGTTGTACTACCCAGATTAAAGTTAAGTGTTTGTCCGGCTTTGCCATTGTAAGAGTAAAAGTTAACGCTATTTCCCATCAGGCTACCGTTGGTAGTTGTGCCCACACTCAAAGCTGTGGCTGCCGCCATGTCAGAAAAACGGAAACTATAATTACCTGTGGTCGCCCCATTGCCATCAATTGCCAAGCGATAAGTCCCCGAATCAGTAAGTATGATTGGTATCCCATCCCGATCGAGAATGTTGTCGAATAATTGAACTCCGTTAGGCGCAATTAACTTAGCATGGATGCCACTGCTACCAACCAAGGCATCTAAGAACAAGTGTTGACCAGTCTTACCAGTGAAAGCATACTCATCTCGTTCTCCCGGTTTACTGAGTGTATCTGTGATTGTGCTGCCCAAAATTAAATTTGTGGTAGTAATTGGAGTTGTATATGCCGTAAAGTTGTAGTTGAGAGATGTAGCAGAATAACCGCGCACTCCTAAAACGTAAGTACCAGCAGTTGGTAAAACAATATTGAAATCAGCACTATAGTAGTTTGATGAGGCGATCTGTTGATTATCTGCTCCATACAGTACCCAGTCAGCTAGACCATAAGGCCAATTTGTCGCTCCTAAGTGGAAGTAAAGACGTTCTCCTGATGTACCAGTGAATTGATAGAAGTCAGTTTCCGTACCAGGATCGAGAATAGCAGAAACAGACGTATCTAAAGTGAGCGTTGGTGCAGTATCAATATCTATTAAGCGGAAACTGTAATCGCCAGTAGTTTCTCCAGAACCGTCGATGACCAAACGGTAATTGCCGGATTCACGCAAGAAGAAAGGAGCAATATCGTTAGCCAAGTTACCATCAGCAACAATTACGCCACTGGGACTGTAGAGTTTGGCTGTAATTTGACCTTCACCGGCTAATCGATCCCAGTATAAGCGTTGACCAGAACGTGCAGTGAACGTATACGTGTCGGATTCACCCTTTTCAATCAGGCTACTACTGACCGTGCTACCCAAAGTGTAAGCAGTTGTCGGTAGAGATGGTGCAGAGATACGGAATTTGTAATTGGGATTGCCAGCGCCGTTACCTGACTCTACCAGGAAATAGTCACCTGTAGATGGTAGCGCTAGTTCCTGATCGAGGAGAATATAATTGCTGGTAATGTACTGACCACCTGGGCCATAGAGATTCCAGTAATTATAGTAATCTCCCGCCTGCTGATCGATGTAAAGATACTGCCCTTGAGTCCCACTAAAGCGATAAGTGTAGCTTTCTCTACCTGAAAAAGTGCCACTAATAGTGGTGTCTAAAGTATAAGGTGTAGCATCGGCTTTATCTAAAAGACGGAAACTGTAATCGCCTGTATTGGCTTCATCACCATCAATGACTAACTTGTAAGTACCTGACTCTTTGAGAGTATAGCCACTATCAGGGCCAAAATCCTGATAAAGACGACCATCCTTAACATCAATACCACTGGGGGAAATCAGCCGAACAGTAAAGCCTGGGTCATTGCTATTGAGTCCGTCAAAAAATAATTGCTGACCGAATGTACCAGTGAAGGTGTAAGTATTATTTTCTCCAGGTTTACTAATCGTACCGTTAACAGTGCTACCCAAAGTGTAGGCAGTTATTGGCAGAGATGATGCAGAGATACGGAATTTGTAATTGGGATTGCCAGCGCCGTTACCTGACTCTACTAGGGGTACAGCCGGGATACCTGCAATTTGGGACACGTTGTAAACAAATGTTGCAGAAACCGATTTTGCGATTTACTAACTTGCCCAAAAATGGTATTAATACATTCAAATTTTTGCACACTAAAATCAACTCTTCACGCGATTCAGTCTCTTAAACTTGCCCATAAATGGCCATTTATGGTGATGTTTTCATCTTCAGTTGACATCAAAACCCCGGTAGGAAACAACGCTAAATCAATGGTTTCGACTCTTTAACGTTACAAAACTTTACAACGTGTCCCAATTTACCCGTATCCCGGCTGTACCCCAACTTCAGCAAATGGTTGACATTGCACTGAGCGTTTCTGGGAGCGCCGCTTTGGTTTTGATAATAAGCGATGCGAAATTTTCTATCTTCTTTCTGTTCTAACTGGGCTAAATACTGCTTGATGAACTTGTAATCACCCCTAGCGTTGACTTTGGAGCGAGAATCTACTGGCGTTGTAGTGTTGGAGGACAGGGCTATATCCTTAGCCTCGTCTTCCGAGAGTCCGATGTGAATCGTAACTTTTACTCTGGCTTGGGTTAGATCATATTTGTAATTTTTCCCTTGCTCAAATGCTAAAACTGTATGCCCTCCGTTGATAATGCCATCGCTACCGCCCTCGTTAGCTTCTAAAATCTCCAGTTCTAGTTCAGTTTTGTTCTTGACAGGTTTAGCAATATTAGCCGACAGAACGATTCCACTGTGACGGGAGAAGAATTTTGCAGGTTCGGTGGTCAGGGAGTCGAAGACTTGTCTGTAGGTCGCGCTTTTGCGGTTCGGTTCGCGGATGTTCGGTTCTAGCGGCAGGTCTGTGGGGAAGCTATCTACATGGGCGGTGGCGATGATGCAATTGGGGTTGGCTTGAATATAGTTATCTATCTTGATGTTCCAAGTCTTGGGCATACAATATGTGCAATGTCAGGGGAATTTCTATGTTAACCAAAACTAGGGTGCAAGGTCTTGGGTGTAACACCAAGAGGAGCTACCAAAAAACTGGACTGCCACCGATTGCCCTGCATGAAAAACTACGTTTTTTCGCAGCTACAGTTTGACATCCACCCCGCCGTAAATGGTCGGGGATTCCTAAGACTCACGACTTAGGTTTCTGTTTCTTTCCCTTTCGGCTACGCTCAAGGCAAGCCTTACGGGTATTTCGCAACTGCCCTTCAGCCTTAAGGCTGTCAGGTCTTATGTTCGCTCCACAGACAAGCCAGCGCGGTCTTGGGGGTTTCCCCCATGAGTGACTGGCGCTGAAACTGCGAGTCCCGCAGCCAAAATATTCTTACTTGCGTTAATATCTCTGTCGTGGTGTATCCCACAGTTGGGGCAATTCCACTCTCTTGAATACAGATGGTAAGCTAGAAAGTAGATAACAGTTAAATCGATGATGTCCCATGAACGTTGTCACACCAAAACGATTTACTATTGACGAATATCATCGGCTGATTGAACTGGAATTTCTACATGA
>NZ_NOLK01000313.1:0-3723 GCF_002245985.1 Nostoc sp. 'Peltigera membranacea cyanobiont' 232 | reverse complement strand
CCCTTGTCCCCTGCTCCCCTGCTCCCCTGCCTCTTCCCCATTCAGTTATAACTACTAGCTTGACGAGTAAACATTAGGTGATACTGTCCGCCTAGTGCGATGAGTTCGTCATGAGTGCCTACTTCGATAACTTGACCGTGTTCTAGTACTACTACTCGGTCTGCTAGTTTTGCTAAGGCGAGGCGATGGCTGACTACAACGGCTATTCTCCCCTTGGCCAGAGTACGCAAAATGTTGTAAATCTCGTGTTCTGTTTTGGGGTCAAGATTTGCTGTTGGCTCATCAAGTATGAGGAGTTCGGCTGGAGACAGTCGCAATAAAGCACGAGCGATCGCTAACCTCTGCCATTGTCCCCCTGATAGATCGATACCACCCTCTAGCTGTTTGCCTAAAAGGGTTTCCAAACCACGATCTAGCTTTTCAATTACTTTAGCCAAACCAGCCTCGGCGATCGCTTCCGTAATCGCGGCATCATCCTGCATTTTTGGTAAATTCCCAAAGGCAACATTTTCGCGTACGGTAGTCGGAAAACGAGCGTAATCTTGCATAACTACATCAATCCGCGATCGCAAGTCTTCTAAGGGGAGCAATCGTAAATCTTGCCCATTCCAAATAATCGCACCTTGGCTAGGGTCATAGAGGCGACATAATAGCTTTGTTAAAGTGGTCTTCCCAGCACCATTTTCACCCACCAATACAATCAGGGAGCAACGCGAAAAAGTGAGATCGGGGTTTAATTCTCAGTTATATAGCTAGATTCTCAATAAAAACAGATGTTTCGCTGCGATGCCTACGGCGGGCTACGCCTACGCACTATTAAACAGGTGATTTATACCTCTAATTTTTAGCACCTCACAAAATCGCGTTGCTCCCGCCTGTAATCCGATCGCGCAGGGAAGTATATACAAAGCTATTGATGTTAGCGATCGCATCACTCACCAAATTCACTAGCGATGAACCTGCAATACTTGAGAGTAGCACAGGTTGAGAAAGTATCAGGGCGATCGCATTCTGCTATAAAACCCATTTGACATCTTATGAGGTTTTGAATTAAGGTACTCCTCAGCATCTAAAATCCAATACTAATGGCGTATTCCAGCAACCTCACTGATGCAGAATGGGAAATTTTTGAACCCTTATTGCAAGAGATATTACCGACTAAGAAGCAGACTCGACCGACCAACTGGCCCATTGCGAGATATCTTCAATGGAATTCTCTATCAACTAAAAAATGGATGCAATTGGCAGTGTGGACAGTATTACCGCCAAACAGAAACGGGAAGTTGTCGAAACTGCGATCGCAGATGGTAAATGACCTTTGGAGATTCAGGATTTAATCAAAGGCTGGAAACATGAACTTTTCAGCACAATGGGTATGCGAATTGTAGTTGTCTCGCCACCGTTCCAATAAGTACCTTTTTCCCAGGTAGTGCTAGTTCTTCCACTCATAATTGCCTCAAATGCCGTGTTACAAGGCAATATTACAGGAATTAGGAGTTTGTTTTGCGATCGCCAATGCCCAATGCCCAATAAAAAGCGATGCCTGCGGCGAGCTACGCTAACGCACTCAATATTTCTCAGCTTCAGCCCGCGCTTCTAAGCAGTTTTGAGCCTCTTCAATTGAATCATACTTAGCACAACCATAAGTCTCTATCCCCACCCAGCCATCTGCCCCACAAATCACTGCACAGATCGCAATCGTCATGATATCAATTAAATTGTGTCGTTTAGTGCGGTCTATTCGTGGGTCTTCTATAAGCAAAAAATGGTCAGCAATTGTGATTTTTGGCTTGAGCTTCATAGAGAGGAGAATAAAAATGTAATTCTTCTTTAGAGCAACTGTTAGAATACCATCTTCCTTGACAGGCAGGCGTCGGCTGCCTTTAGCCTCCCTATACAATGATTATCATTACCATATAAATGAATATTTAATTCCCTCAAAGCCTTCTTTGATTGGGGTTTTGCTCAATTCCACTCTGATTCAGGCTCGTCAATATTTAGATGCGTTTGCCCTGGGTAGTTTACAGAGCGTGAGCGTCAACAACTGGCCATTGGGTGGGATTTTGAGACGGGAATCGATCCCTTGTAGAAGTTTCTCAATGTCCCAGTAACCCTGCTGATATATCAATTAAAACTGGAACAAAAAAATTTTGGCTGCCAAATTGCCAAAAGCACTCAATCAATTTTGATTGAGGTAAACATAGACGTTTTTATACAATAAAAAACACCTCAGGTTCCCTCTGGAGCGGCTTTACAGAAGTTATTTTGACTCAGCAGTATATCAAAAAGTGATGCAGAGCTTTATATATAGGAAGTTCAGTAAGCCTTCTTGTTCAATTGGGGTTCTGGCAAATCCGGTTAATTTGCATTTTTATCATTTTTTCCTAAATGAATGTCCTGTTTTACCTTTTTACTCGCTGTAGATGTGATTAGAAACGCAAGGATTATTGGGGAGAATTCTTTGAGCATCGAAAACGACGGTCGCGGCAGTGGCAGGAATTGTTATAGTTTTTGTATTAGTTTATAGATAGCGTAGGCGCAGTTCGCTTTCTCTACGAGACGCACTCGCGTTTGGCATCGCTATCGGCTCGTGAAGTTTCCTTATTTCAAGTGGTGTTATGTTGAATGGGGGCAAGAGTAATTAAAGAGGGTTAATGTCTTTTACCTGCTCCCAGATATAGTTCACCCACTTTAGGATCGTTTAATAGTTCTTGACCAAGGCCGGAGATAGCATCGCGTCCCGACTCCAGTACATAGCCACGATTAGCCATCTCTAAAGCTTTACGGGCATTTTGTTCTACTAATACAATCGCAGTTCCCGCCTGATTAATTTGTTTAATCTGCTCAAACACCTGTGTCACCAAGATTGGTGATAAAGCAGCAGATGGTTCATCTAAAATTAGCAAACTAGGTTCCAACATCAAAGCTTTGCCCATCGCTAACATCTGGCGTTCTCCTCCAGAGAGAGTACCAGCGCGTTGACGACGGCGATCGCTTAATCTGGGGAACATGGTAAATATTTTATCTTTAATTGGTTTCAGGGGAACGTTAAGCACAAAAGCACCCATCTCCAAGTTCTCTTCAACACTCAGAGAGGGGAAAACATTGGCGATTTGCGGTACGTAGCACATTCCTCGTTGAACAATTTGATTGGACTTTAGCCCCACAATATTTTCACCTTTAAAGGTAATTGTGCCTGTGTGGGGGATCAAAAGCCCAAAAATTGCTTTTGCCAAAGTAGATTTACCAGCACCGTTGGGGCCAATCACTGTTACCAATTCCCCTGGTGCAACCTGGAAATTCACACCTTGCAGGATATCTACATCTTTGATGTATCCAGCATGGACATTTTGAACATCTAGTAAATAGTCATTTGTCATTGGTCATTTGTCATTTGTCGTTTGTCATTGGTCAACAGTCAAGTCAAAAAATAACTATTGACTGTTGACTATGGACTATTAAGGGGTTTTTTGCAAGTCCGGTCGTTCTTCTGCAAGAATTGCCCCTTCGACTGGGCAAACTTGGAGACATATACCACAGTCGATGCAAGTGGCAAAGTCAATCCAGTACCAATCTGTTCCCTTGGCATTTTTGCCCGGGCCATCATGAATACAAGCTACTGGACAAGCATCTACGCAGTCAGCTACGCCTTCACAGACTTCTGTAACAATTGTGTGCGGCATGTTCTCGATTCCCTCTTTTCTGTATCGGCTATTTCTAGCC
>NZ_NOLK01000312.1:0-3746 GCF_002245985.1 Nostoc sp. 'Peltigera membranacea cyanobiont' 232 | reverse complement strand
GCTTTTTAGGTGCAGCAGCTGCCATAGGAGAATGTTTGATGGTTGTGAGTCTTGGTAGCTGGGTGCGAAAAATAGCTATTTTGGTTTGCTTATTGCTATTGGTGAGTTGCCAAAGTAAAAACCAACTGCCAAATAATCAGGCTCAGGTAAAGGTAGCGCGGGTAGTTAGTGGGCAAAGTTTGGAAGTGTTAGGTATGGCTGAACAACCGAATTTGATATCCCAAGTGCGGTTAGTTGGCGTTGATGCACCAGATTTGCGACAGAGGCCCTGGGGAGAAGAGGCAAAAGAACAGTTAGAGAATCTAATTGGTGGTGCGGAAGAATCAGTAACCTTGGAGTTTGATTTAGAAGCAAAAGACAAAATCGGGCGAACTCTCGCTTATGTGTGGAAAAATAAGGTGTTGTTGAATGAAGAATTAGTCAAACAAGGGAATGCAATGTTTGTTGGGCGATCGCCTAACCACAAATACGACCAGCGTTTAGAACGTGCCCAACAATGGGCTAGACTCATGGGCCAAGGAATCTGGAACCCAGAAAAACCCATGCGCCTCAATCCCGCCGAGTTTCGCCGCCAAAATCTTTGAAGAGTAGGGATTGGGGACTGGGGGGAGATGAACCAATGACAAATGACCAATGACCAATGACCAATGACAAATGACAAATATACAAATTTTTCTAGATATTGCTACCGAAGCGGCCTTAGCTGCTGGTGCTATTTTGCAAGGTTACTTGGGTAAGTTAGAAGACGCAATTATTGAAAAAGGTCGCCCTGGTGATTTAGTCACGGCTGCTGATAAAGCCTCAGAAGAGTTGATTTTAGAAATTTTGCGTCGCCATTTTCCTAAGCACTCTATCCTCGCTGAAGAATCAGGCAAATTAGGTAATCAAGAAAATCAATACCTCTGGGCAATAGATCCTCTAGATGGCACAACCAACTACGCCCATCAATACCCATTTTTTGCCGTCTCCATTGGGCTGTTAATTAATGGGGTTCCAGAAGTTGGTGTAATTTATGACCCATTCCACAATGAGCTATTCAGTGCTGCTACTGGCTTGGGAGCAACGCGAAACCGTCGTCCCATTAATGTTTCAACAACCTCAGAACTTAGTAAAAGCCTACTAGTGACAGGATTTGCCTACGATCGCCGCGAAACCTCTGATAACAACTACGCAGAATTTAGTCACCTCACCCATCTTACGCAAGGGGTTAGACGTAGCGGTTCAGCATCACTAGATTTGGCGTATGTTGCCTGTGGACGTGTCGATGGTTACTGGGAACGAGGGCTTTCTCCTTGGGATATTGCCGCCGGGATAATTTTGTTACAAGAAGCCGGGGGCAAAGTTACTGCCTACGATCGCACTTCTGTCAAAATTGAGTCAGGTAGAATTCTGGCCACAAATGGTTATATTCACGACTCCCTCAGTAACGAACTTTTACAGGTTCCGCCACTGTCAGCTTGGGTATAGCAGTTGGGGTGGGGGCTTTCCCTTCGACTTTGGGTAAACTAAGAGCAACCTAACTGCTCCCTTGGTGTAAAAACTCTATATGTCTTTCAAAATAGATCGTGGACTATTTAAATATGATTTCATAGATCATCACGCAGTATTGTGCGTTCCAGTTGATGCGGATGTCAAAGAGATTCGGAAACGCTATCTCCAAATTGCCCGCCGTCTACACCCGGATAGTAGTTTTACTGAAAGTGATGAACAAAAACAGCTAGGGAACGAATTGTTATCAAAGTTGGTTAACCCAGCTTACGAAAAACTGGTTGGCGATCGCACTCGCACGGAATATATTTTAATTTTGTCGCAAATTGGCAAGCGCCTGTTACAAGAGTCTACTTCGGTAACTCTCAACACCGACTTGGGTAAACAGTTAGCCCAGACACCTAATCTCGATCGTGTCTATAAAAGTGCGATCGCTAAACTTGCTCAAACTCAATATGATTCTTTAGAGCAAGTGCTGCAAGTTATTGCCCAAGTTAGTGAGTTGAATTTAGTCTATTTAATGCGGAGTGCAAGCAAATCATCCTCATCGCCGCCACCTGTTCAACCCAAAGTCCAATCAGGTACACCTCAGCCAAATACACCAAAAAATCTACCACCAGAACCAGCACCACCAAAAGAAGACTCGGTTGTAGAACAGTATGTTCGTCGCGCTCAATCTTTGATTGACAAAAACCAATTTGCCCAAGCCAAAGTAGAGTTGCAGGATGCTCTGAAGTTAGAACCTAAAAATAGTCACTGTCATAGCTTAATCGCAATGGTGTATTTGAAGCAAAATCAGCTAAAAATGGCAAAAATCCACTTCGACAATGCTTTAAAACTAGACCCCAATGACGAAAGGGCATTGCAATGGAAACCCAAAATAGATAAAGCTCTCGGACAACAATCTAGCGATCATAAGGTGACTTCATCCCCTAATAATGGAGATAAGCTACCAGATAAATCTAGTAGTGGTGGTTTGTTCGGTGGTTTGTTTGGTGGGAAGAAAAAATAATGGTGTATCAACCAGCAGCAGGAGCCAGGGATTTATTGCCCTTGGATGTGGAGAAAAAACGCTGGATTGAAGATCGGTTACAGCAGGTGTTTCATCGTTGGGGATATCACAGGATTATCACCTCAACTTTAGAGCGCATGGATACGCTGATGGCAGGAGAAGCAATCCAGCGCCAGATGGTGATTCAACTACAAGGCGAAGATGATGAATTAGGGCTACGTCCAGAATTAACAGCGTCCATTGCTCGTACCGTTGTCACTCGTATGGCAAATACAACTTATCCACAACGGTTGTACTACAACGCCAATGTGTTTCGCCGCACGTGGGAAAGTAGGCATAATCGCCAGCAAGAGTTTTATCAAGCTGGGGTGGAGTTGTTAGGTGCTGGCGGATTGCTGGCAAATGCGGAAGTACTCCTGTTAGTCGCAGATTGTTTAGCAGCACTGGGTTTGCGGCAATGGCACTTAATTTTAGGTGAAGCGGGAATTACGCGATCGCTCCTGAGTGCATTTCCTGCTAATTTACAGGATAAAGTTCGTAGTGCGATCGCTCATCTCGACCGGATTACTATAGATACTTTACCCTTGAGTGACAAACTACGCGATCGCGCCATAATCATGCTAGATTTGCGCGGCCCCAGTGCAGACGTGTTACAAAAAGTTAGTAGTTTGGATCTAGATGAAGAACAGCGAGAGGCAGTGAATAACCTCAAATCCCTAGTAGAATTACTAGAATCAGAGAAAAAATTTCCCTTAATCCTCGACCTTAGTCTCATCCAAACCATAGATTACTACACTGGGATCGTCTTTGAAGTCGTCAATGATACCGAATCCCAAGCCAGAGTTTTAGGGCGTGGTGGTCGCTACGACCAACTTTTGGGGTTATATCATCCTCAAGGAGAAAACATCCCCGGAATTGGTTTTGGACTAAGTATCGAAGATTTATACCAAGTTCTGTTGTCTACCCAGCAATTACCACAGGAAACTCCAGCGAGTGACTGGTTGGTAGCACCAGAGACAGCTAGCGCTAACGCCGCCGCCTTTGTCTACGCGCAAAAACTCAGAGATTCTACTGATTTGGTGCGAGTAGAAATTGACTTGGGGGGAAGAGATGCAGAGGCGATTCGCCAATATGCAAGCGATCGCGGCATTGCCCAAATTGCCTGGATCAAAGCTGATGGCTCACCAAAAATAGAACCATTGCGTTAGTGGGTATGGGGCAGGGGAGCAGAGGGGCAGAGGGGCAG
>NZ_NOLK01000311.1:0-3755 GCF_002245985.1 Nostoc sp. 'Peltigera membranacea cyanobiont' 232 | reverse complement strand
CAATTGTTGTGCAACGACCAAATGAGTTTGAGCTTGAGGGCAAAGACACTCACATAAACTATTCAATTCTCAATGGAGTTTCACAGCTTGATTACAGAACACAAAACATCAAGCAGCATTTTAGTGGTGAGCAAATTCAGACATTAGATACTGATATTGGTACACTACTGACGGTAATTATTAGCAAACCACCAAACCCTGACATTGGAGGAAATATAGTCAAACTGAGCTTCCTCTTACCAATTACCAATCTAGCTATCGGCAAAAAAGAAACTTCCCTCCTTACCGAAGCCATTTTGACTACTCAAAAAACATCAGGATTTATCCGTACTCCCTTGTTTGGACAATTACAGTCATATCAGACTTTAGTACTCAGAGGAACTGCTAGATACCACTAGATAACGACTAATTTCTGAAATTAATTTTTTCAAAAGGTCAAAGTCTGCATCCTACAGTCGAGGAAGTATTTGAAAAATCAACTGCCTTTGCCCTGTTTAGATTACTTAGGCGCACGGAAACCGGCAAGTTGTGCTGTTGCTGGGTCTTTAAAACAAATATCCGGTTTGACTTTTTCGTAATCTAAGGTTTTGGGAAGGTGATAAATGTTGCCTCTCTTATTCGTAATTTTGCCTTTTACCAGTGCATCACTTGGGCAAGTTGTTTCGTTTTGTGGTTTCACTCCAAGATTTTGTGCTGCGGCTAAAACTGCTGCTTTATTCGCCGATACTGGCTTCTTAGAGCTAGAAGTTGTATTTCCACCAGGGATAGGACTAGAGGCAGGGCTAGATACAGGACTCGCAGGACTAGACGCAGGAACAGATGCAGGACTAGCTGGAGCAATCGCAGTTGGTGTTTGAGGCGTAGTGATAGTAGATTCTTCCGGTTTTTGACCACAACTACTTAGCATCAGCACTGTACCTAACGTCAATACCATGCTCAGTTTACGAGGTTTAAGTTGATTGTTCATTGCCGTTAATTCTTGCTCCTCATCCTAAATATATTTAATTCCTACTATTTTACCCGATACTGACTTCATCACTCTGCACATCACTAGCGCCACTCACCCTGGAGGCAGTCTCCACCAATTGTGCCAATATCTCTTGTGTTGCTACTTCTCCCTTTAAAACTACGCTACTTCCCAACTGAGCAACAGCGATCGCAAAAATCAAATCTAAGTAAGAAGTGACTTTCGTTACTAAATATATGCTGATAGCCACGAGAATTCATCTTGATGAGATATCTCAAAAAGATTAATAGCAAGTCATTTGACGATTGTTAGCAAAAATATCTACAATCAGTCTTTTATACTTAGTGTTAATTAAACCAAATAATAAGTTGAGAGTAGAACTAAAGTATAAAATTTATCAAGCAGTTTTTGGTTTAATAAAGGAATTAAAGTATACGCTCATTAATTTGTACAGTGCCATTCGACTTAGATAGTCTGAGATAGTTAGATAATTGTTACGTAAAAGCTTTCTTATTGAGTGAATTGTCGAGAAATATGACTATTCTATTTCTCAAGGATGACATATAAAGTCTGTCACAAACGTCTAAAACGTCAAATTCCGATGAGTTATTTGTGTTAAAAAACAGCACAAACAGCAGATTGAGAACTGAAGTTACTAAAAAAAATCGATTTTAGGTAAAAGTCATGGCAAATAGGGAGCAATGCGAAAAAGTGAGATCATCGTCCAATGAGCAGGGGGAGCAGGGGGAGCAGGGGGAGTAAAGAGAAAAAATTAGTAATTTTTGCTACTAAAATAACGTGAGTTTAACGGATAAGAAAGTGCAAAAAGCTTGCTATGTATGAATTTGCCCAACTGGGCATACAAAAAGGCGATGCCTGCGGCGGGCTACGCCTACGCAACGATTGATTGAGAATCAGCAAAAAAGTCACAAAAAATGCCGAGACTAATAATATCTAACAAAAATCTTTCTTCTCGGCTATGTCTACCATGATATCTCGCCTCGACCAGAGCGCAAATTTTCTGCGACGTAGATGATTTAGAATAGCGGCGATCGCACTCAACTACTACCATATTACACAGTACTCGTCCCCACTCCCAACGCTAGGCTGCTTTTTCTTCTATCTGAGTTATGTGTTTTTTGAAGTTGTTAAGAAAAATTGCTATTTTGTATGGCGTTAACGTGCTAGAAAAGATTGACTCAACCAATATCCAATTGTCGCAAATATAATTATTGATGTTACAGGCATAAACCATACCCCTAAATTGGGATTTTCTGTAGTCGCTAGATGGAATATTTGCCATTCAATGTAAACAAATATCCAAACCATCTCACTTTTTAACCAATCCAACATTGAACAAGCAATTTGATACTGCCGCAAAGCATTTTGTTCAGTAATTACAACTAGATAATTAAATGTATTGGGATAACGACTAATAAATGTTAAAAGTCCATAAATTGCTAAACCGACAATTGGTAACAACCACAGAACTTTTTTGCTCCCCCAACCATTGGCTTGTCCATCAAATCCAAAGTGGACTGGTATAGTATCCGGTAATGTTGACCAAGCGTGAATAGCGATGCCGAATAATCCTACAAGTCCTACCAGTGCGCTCAAGTTTAGCATCTGTGCCGAATCGAATCCAGGAATAACAATATCAGGTCTAGCATAAATAATGCCAAATAAATTTAGCTTATTCGCTTATATCCCCCGAATAATATAATTCGGGGGTTTTACGCTTAAAGTTGCGGCGAATGCGGGGCAGAATCCGGGGTTTGACTTCTTGCAGGAGTGTTGGAGTGATGATCCGGCTTTGAGGATCGCGATCAAGAAACTGGTGGCGAAGTGTCCGCAGTGGGGAATTGCGATTGTGGACGGGGTGCTGATTGATTGAAATGGGTGAGCTAGCGGTAATAATAAACTTCTCTCAGGTGAACATGATACTTATAGTTGTGATGCCAAACAAGGTTCTAATCGTTTGAATCGTGGGGAATATTTTTACACTCAGGTGAAAAGAATCGCTAATTCCAGAAAAGATAATTTGTCATGGACTTTTAAAAAAGTTACTGCTGCTCACATTGTTGCACATACAAATCCTCCCATTGAAGATCCGATGCTGGTATCTTGTGCAGCTCTCGAATTTTTTCCCAATTTCAAAGGTATTAATTGCAACTAATATTTCTCACTTTAATACATTGATGAACTGAACACAGCAGTATGGGGTAGCTATTGCGATCCCACAACCTATCCGTGTGTGCAGGGTAAAACCTATCACGGTCGCGGACCGATCCAGTTGTCGTGGAACTATAACTATGCCACATGTGGGGCGGCTCTTGGTATTGATCTGCTCAATAACCCGGATTTGGTCTCAACAGATAGCGCTATTTCCTTCATGACCGCCCTGTGGTTCTGGATGACATCGTGCCACAATGCTATTCGCAACTCTGGTTTCGGCATGACAATCTCCATCATCAATGGTGGCATCGAATGTGGACCGAATGCGTCCCCACAAGGTAGACAAGAAGCCCAAAATCGAATCAATTTTTATCTGGATTTTTGCCAGAGGTTGGGAGTTTCACCGGGCGAAAATCTTTCCTGCTAAGTCGAATGGCACGCTTGTTAACGGCAAACCCATTATTATTTATAAGGCTTCTGGGTGTCGGGTGTCGTGAGGAAGAAAAAGAAATTTATTTGTGTCTGTACCCGTATTTAGTTTTCTTGATTTTTCCCTACACCCACTCAGCCTACCCCCAACACCCTGCCCAGACGAGCTTTCACATGAGTTTTA
>NZ_NOLK01000310.1:0-3783 GCF_002245985.1 Nostoc sp. 'Peltigera membranacea cyanobiont' 232 | reverse complement strand
GGGGAATTGGGAATGGGGAATGGGGAATATTACTGGAAGTATTAGAGAGGTGATGCCATGCTAATTAAGGAAATTTTTGCTGCTGATGTCACCCGTAATATTGCTCCAGTCATTTATTTCCATGAGCAAAAGCCTGCCAAGGTCTTAGAAGAAGTCTCTGAATACATTATCACAGGCGGCTATCCCGAAACTGACCCCCGCCACAAGCGTGTGCAGTCGGGAATTCACGAGCAGTTTGTGAAGCTGCTCAATTCTATGGCAGAAGAATTACAAAAACCGGGTGGGGCAGAACTTCCAGCATCCTGGATCTCAGGTTTTTATGGATCTGGGAAGTCGAGTTTTGCCAAGCTTTTAGGGCTAGCTCTCAATGATATGGTTTTACCCGATAACCGGACGGTGGCGAGTGCCTTGCTAGCGCGGGATGATTCTCCCAAAACCCAAGAGTTTCAGGATGCCTGGAATCGAGTTCGTAGTCAGATCGATCCCCTAGCCGTGGTCTTTGATATTGGTGCAGTAGCACGGGATGACGAGCATATCCATTCAGCAGTCAAGCGGGAAGTACAAGCACATTTGGGCTACTGCACTATTAGTAATTATGTTGCCGAGCTAGAACTGAAGCTAGAACTGGATGGGAAATGGCAGGAGTTTTTAATCTGTGTAGAGCAGACTTTGGGACAACCTTGGTCAAAAGCGAAGAGTGATCAGTTGGCTGAGGAAGCTTTCTCTGAAGTTATGCACGCTATGTATCCTAGCCGTTATACTGACCCAATGAGTTGGTTTGATAGTCGTGCTGGTGCCCAAACGGGAATGGGAACCTCGCCCTCGGAAACGACTAAAGCCATTATTAATATGCTCAATCACCGCGCCTCTGGTAAAACCTTGTTCGTTGTAGTAGATGAGGTGAGCCAGTATATACACCAGAATACGGAGCGGATGCTCAAACTTCAGTCGTTTGTTTCTGATTTGGGGCAAAAACTGAAAGGACAAGTATGGTTATTGGCCACAGGGCAGCAAAAGCTGGAAGACAGTGAGGATGAAAGCAACATTGGTAAGCTCAAGGATCGTTTTCCACCCAAGCTTAGAGTTCACCTTGCACCTACCAACATTCGAGATGTTGTGCATAAGCGGCTTTTGAAAAAAGCTTCCTCGAAAGAAGCCCAGTTGCGATCGCTCTTTGCCCAGCACCGTAGCGACCTCAAACTCTACGGCTACAAGTGCGATTCCATCACTGAAGAGGATTTTATTGAAGTTTATCCCATGCTGCCCGGTTACGTAGATTTACTGATGCAAATCACATCAAACCTGCGTACCCGTTCCAGCCGTGCGAAGGGAGATGACCATGCCATTCGCGGGCTACTGCAACTGTTGGGGGAATTGTTCCGTGAACAGAAACTAGGAGAACAGGAACTAGGCGCGTTAGTTACTATCGATAGCATTTATGAAGTGCAACAGTCGGCTTTAGACGCTGATGTGCAAACTACGCTAGCACGTTTGTTCAGCCATGAAGAAGTTATTAAAGACGAGATGGCGATAAAAGTGGCAAAAGCCGTGGCACTTTTGGAGTTGATTCAAGAACAAGAACCGACAACTGTTACTTTGGTTAGCCAATGTCTTTATTCTCAGTTGGGAATGGGCAACAATGAGCCATCAAGTACAGCAGCCTTAGAGAAATTGCGGGGATTAGGGCTACTTTCTTATTCTGACAAACTTGGCTATAAAATTCAAAGTTCTGCTGGGCAAGAATGGCAGCGAGAGCGAGATAATCACAGCGTGATTACTGATGCTATTAGTTTGATTGTGGCAGACAAGTTGAAGTCATTGTTAGGCACTGTAGAACGCCCCCGCTACAAAAATAAGTCGTTTCCTTGGTTAGCTATTTATAGTGATGGTCGTCAGCGACAGGATGAGCGTATTCAAGGTTCAAACGACCCAGCTGTGCTAACTATTGATTTTCGCTATCTCACTAATAAAGAAGAGCGAAACCCTACAACTTGGATACAAACTAGCGATCGCTCAAATTTCCGCGATCGCCTAATTTGGGTAGTAGGCACTTGCGATAATGTTGCAGCCCAAGTACGAGAACTTGCCAAATCTCAGCACATCATCAGTAAGTATGAAAGTCGCAAGCAATCTCTTACCAAAGATAAGAGAAACCTACTTGGAGAAGAAGAAAGTCGCCGTGACGTGTTAGAGAGAGAAGTGCAAAAAGCGATCGCTCAGTCCTTTATGGATGGTGAAATCTTCTTCCGGGGACGACAAATCGACAAGCAGCAACACGGTACAACTTTTACTACTGTGCTTGGACGCATAGGAGAAAACATTTTGCCGGATCTTTACAGCCATTATGTAGATGTGGCAGTTACTCCGGGTGAATTAGCGCAACTTTTAGAGCCGAACTTATCTGGCCCATCCCACAAATTTATGAAAGATGGGCTGGGCATACTCGAACTAGATGCAGGTAAATATATGCCTACCTGTAGCGGTGAAGTTCCCTCCCGAATTGGTCAGTACATTCAAGACCAAAACGGAGTTTCTGGCAATGTGTTGCTAACTCACTTTGGTGGGCCGCCCTACGGTTATCCCGCAGATGTGGTTAAAGCTTGCTTGGTGGGTTTACTTCGGGCTACTAAGGTGCGGATTCGACCCGAAACTGGCCCAGAAATTACCTCGGTGCGTGACCCTGGCGCTAAGGATATGTTCACTAAAGACCGGGACATCAAACGTGCCGATCTGCTACCTCCCAATGAAACCAGCATTAGCCCTCGTGACAAAATTGCCATTTGTAAGTTCTTCAAAGACTCATTAGATGTTGAACTGGATCGGGAAAATGATGCGATCGCCGATGCAGTTTTCCAGCAGTTCCCCGGTCAGGTCAAACGATTACAAGAATTAGAACGACGGTACAATCGACTACCAAACCGACCAAATTTACCCCCAGCTTTAGTCAAGTTACGCGAGTCCCTGGAAAAGTGTACCCGTTCTCGCCAAGTTGAAGACACTGTGATTGCAGTTAAGAAAAATCTCGATACACTGCGAGATGGGATTCAGGAACTTGGTATTTCCTTGACAGATTTGACTGATAGTGCTGTGGATGCCGTAACTAAGGCAATTAATATTCGGGATAACCAAATAGCTCAACTCAAGCAGATTGAGCGTTGGACAGAAATTACTGAAGCAATCGCGGCTTTAGAAGAACAGCTAAATAGCGATCGCTCTTGGCGGGACATTAGCAGCTTGGAACCTCACCTACAAACAATTGAACAGCACTACAAAGTCGTGCGGTTGAACTTGATTGAGAGTCAAGAAAAGCAAGCCAAAGCAATTCAAGGACGACTCAAACAGCGCCAAAACTTTATCAAATTAAACGAAAAGCAAGGAGAATATGTGTTCCGTTCCGTTCAAGAAGCGACCTATGACACAACTCAGGATGCACTCTACCCGAGTTTGTTAGAACTCAAAGATTCAGCACTAATTAAGCTCCAGAAGGCTGAGACTACTGCTAATAACAGGCTTGATGATGTGTTGTCTGAAGTCACCGAAGATCAAGTGGTGCAGCTACCGCTAAATCTTAGTGGTCGTGAAGTCAGCACAGAAGCAGAAATTGATGCACTAGTTAACCAGTTAAAAGAGCGGCTGTTAGCTCAACTCAAACCCAATAAGTAGCTAGGCACAATTAAATATAAGACGCTCAAGGGCATATTCACCCTTTACGCTTCTGGCTTCCATGCCATCAATAATTGCCATAGCCAAATCGTAGTTATTGTCAAACATTTGTCCAGCAAT